>CAVHKC010000008.1:15138-16302 GCA_963636455.1 Ruthenibacterium lactatiformans | reverse complement strand
GTTTCAAAGGATGTGCTTATACCGAGGCAGGATACCGAAACGCTTGCTCAAAAGGCTGTCGATGTGATAGGCGAAATGCAAAGCAGGAAATGCGGGAATGTGAAAGTTTTGGATATGTGCACGGGCAGCGGCTGCATTGCAGTTTCTGTGAAACATTTCTGCAAGGAAGCAGAGGTTACGGCTTCTGATATTTCAAAGAAGGCATTGGAAATTGCAAAGCAAAATGCAAAGAGGAACGGCACAGAGATTGAGTTTTTGGAAAGCGACATGTTTGCCGAGCTTGAAGGAAGGAAATTTGACATTATTCTTTCAAATCCGCCTTATGTGACGGAGTCGGAATATGAAAACTTGATGCCCGAAGTAAAAGACAATGAGCCTGTGCTTGCACTTACAGCAGGTGCGGACGGACTTGTTTTTTATAAAATTATTGCAGAAAGCGCAAAGGATTATTTGAATGAAAAAGGAATGCTTATCCTTGAGATAGGCTGCAGACAGGCAAAGGCTGTTTCGAATCTTTTGGAAGAAAATGGATTTTCAAAAACAGAAGTGATAAAGGATTTGGCAGGACTTGACCGTGTTGTCTGTGCGGTTTGCGGATGAATAAAGCCGTGATTATAAATGAAAAGAGTGAACGAAAATGTTTGATAAGCTTGAATCAATTGAACAAAGATATAACGAAGTACTTGCAGAGCTTTCAAAACCCGAGGTTGCAAACGACCAAAACAGCTTCAAAAAGCTGATGAAGGAGCAAAGCGATCTTACGCCGATTGTAGAAGCATACAGGCAATATAAAAACGATAAGCAGACAATTGAGGATTCGCTTGAAATGCTCAATGAAGAAAGTGACGAAGAACTCAAGGAAATGGCAAAGGAAGAGCTTTCGTCCGCCAAGAAGGACCTTGAAGAAACAGAAGAAAAACTCAAGGTTTTGCTTTTGCCAAAAGACCCCAATGACGACAAAAATGTTGTGGTTGAAATCAGGGCAGGCGCAGGCGGCGATGAGGCGGCTTTGTTTGCCGCAGAGTTATACCGAATGTACTGCAGGTTTGCAGAAAGAAACGGATGGAAGACAGAGCTTATCTCGCTTAACGAAATGGGAATCGGCGGCTTCAAGGAAGTTGTTTTCATGATTAACGGCCAGGGCGCATATTCGAAATTGAAATA
>CAVHKC010000008.1:10672-15128 GCA_963636455.1 Ruthenibacterium lactatiformans | reverse complement strand
CGGGAGTTCACAGGGTGCAAAGAGTCCCGGTGACGGAGTCAGGCGGAAGAATCCATACTTCGACAGCCACGGTTGCAATCATGCCGGAAGCAGAAGATGTTGATGTAGAAATAGATATGAACGACTGCAAGTTCGATGTTTTCAGAGCGTCCGGAAACGGCGGACAGTGCGTCAATACGACAGATTCTGCGGTAAGGCTTACACATATCCCTACAGGAATCGTAATTTCGTGCCAGGATGAAAAATCTCAGCTTAAAAATAAAGACAAGGCACTTAAAGTTTTGAAAGCAAGGCTTTATGACCTTGAACTTCAAAAACAGCAGGCAAAAGAAGCCGCAGAAAGAAAGAGCCAGGTCGGAACAGGCGACCGTTCCGAAAAGATAAAGACCTACAACTTCCCGCAGGGGCGTGTTACCGACCACAGAATAGGCTTCACGTCCTACAGACTCGAAAATATTCTGGACGGAGATATCTTTGAGCTGATCGACAACTGCATTGCAGCTGACCAGGCGGCAAAACTTTCAAGTCAGGAATAAGGCAATAAAAAAAGGCATTCGCTTCATGATATGAGGCGAATGCCTTTTTTTATTGCACAATTCACAATTCATAATTCATAATGCATAATTAGCAATTAGCAATGTGCAATGTGCAATGTGCAATGTTCAATGTTCAATGTTCAATTCATAATTCATAATTCATAATTGTTAGTTGTTAATTTCTAACTTCTAACTTCTAACTTCTAAGCTCTAAGCTCTAAGTTCTAAGTTCTAAGTTCTAAGCTTCACATTGCACATTCCTAATTGCAAATTAAAGAAGGAACATATCTTGAAGCTATAATATGGAAAAATAGATAACATATTAACTAATGCTTGCAAAACCTGATAAAAACAGATAATATGTTGGCATGGAAAATTTTAGCTTTCTTAAGACGCAGCCGGAAATTAATACAGAAATTGCAGAGCGTGTAAGACTGAGAAGGAAGGAAAAGAATCTCAGTCAGGAGCAGCTTGCCGAAAGGTCGGGCGTCAGCTTCGGGTCGATAAAACGCTTCGAAAGGACAGGCGAAATTTCGCTTTCGTCGCTTGTGAAAATTTCATTTGCATTGGGCTGCGAGGATGATTTCGAGAAACTGTTTTCTGTGAAAAAGTACAAATCAATTTCAGAAATTATCGAAGATGAATGACTAAGCAAATCAAATTCAGACAAAAAGTATGAATCAGTTTTGGAAATTATCAAAGATGAATGATTAAGCACAGCATATTTGGACAAACAAGTACAAATCACTTTTGGAAATTATCGAAGATAAATGAGGCCACACAGTGTATTTGGAGATAAAAACACGAATCAGTTTTGAAAATCATTGAAGATAGAAGATAAATGAGGCTGCACAGTACATTTAGAAAAAATCACAGATAAATTCCGGGAACTATTAAAGAAGATTGACGATACAGTATATTTATCGGGGCAACATCCACATCCATCCTGCCGTCAGTAAAAATATAAAATAATGAAAAAAATAAAAGCACTGAATGTTTATATGGAAGAAAGCATTGTCGGGACGCTTGCCGAAATGAAAGACGGTCGGATCGCTTTCGAATATTCGAAAGAATGGCTTGAAAGCGGCTTTCCGATAAGCCCTTTTTCGCTTCCGCTTGAGCCGGGCGTTTTTGTGCCGAAAAATTATGAAACATTCGGCGGCCTGCATGGCGTGTTCGCAGAAAGCCTGCCGACAGGATTCGGAAAAAGAGTATTTGAAGAATATTTTTTGCAGGCACAGATAAATCCTTCGGAAATAGGTGTGTTAAACGCTCTTGCACTCATGGGAAAGCCAAGCAGGGGAGCATTAAGCTACCGCCCGGTGGATGCTTCACAAAAGGAATTTCGGACAGGGCTTGAAAATATAATTGCGGCAGCATACGAAAAATATGAAAAATCAGCCGAGATTGTGACGCCAGACGAGCTTCAAAATTTGTGCAGGGCATTTCGGGAAGAAGATGATGAGAAAATGGCAGAGACATTGTTTGCATACAGCGGATTTTGCAGAGGCGAAAAGCCGAAAGCAAATTACAAAATGTCAGGTGATGATTGGATAATAAAATTTTCCGACATTCATGACGCTTTTAACATGGGAGAGCAGGAATATGCATATAATTTCTGTGCGGCAAAATGCGGAATCGAAATTCCATCCTGCAGTCTTATTCCTTCAAGCACAAATTTGGGCTGCTTTGCGGTAAAACGTTTCGACAAAGAAGGTGAAAAAAAACGGCATGTTTTGAGTGCGGAGGGATTACTTGAAATATCATGTAGGAATATGTGTCTTGATTATGATACAATATTAAGGCTTACAATAAAACTGACACAAAGCTTTGAAGAACTTGAAAAAATGTTTCGGCTTATGTGCTTTAATGTTTTTTCAGGGAACAAAGACAACGGTGCAGATAATATAAGCTTTATCAAAACCAAGGACGGGTGGAGGCTTGCGCCCGCATATGATTTGACAAGCAGTGCCGGAAGAGGCGGAGAATATGCCATAAGCACGGCAGGAAACAGGAAATCACCCGGCATGGAAGAGCTCATAAAAGCTGCATATGCTTCGGGATTAAACAAAAAAAAGTCCGAAAAAATTGCGGAAGAAATAAAAGAAAAGGTTAAATGCGACCTTGCAAAATATTTTGCAAAAAGGCAGTAAACTAAGAAATGGACGGAAAAGAAGATGGCGAAAGTTTCGATAATAGTACCGACTTACAATGTTGAACCGTATTTGGTCGAATGCATGGAAAGCATTACCGGCCAAACGCTTGAAGACATTGAGATTATCTGCATAAATGACGGGTCGACGGACGGCTCTCTTGACATTCTCAAAAGATATGCCGAACAAGATGAACGAATCAAGCTTGTCGACAAAAAAAACGAAGGCTACGGCGTCGGCATGAACATTGGAATGGGCATGGCAACGGGCGAATATATAGGTATTGTAGAGCCTGATGATTTTGTTCCCATAAATATGTTCAAAGACCTTTATGAAATTGCCTCGAAGAACAATCTTGACTGGGTCAAGGCGGATTTTTACCGTTTTATGCGTGAGGAAACAGGGGATATGTTCTGCGAGTACAACCATCTTGACAAAACAAACGAGTATTACAACATGGTTTTTGACCCGAGCCATACTCCCATAGCCACTCGATTTATCATGAATACATGGAGCGGAATCTACAAAAGATCGTTTCTTGATGAATATAATATCCGCCACAACGAAACGCCCGGTGCGTCTTTTCAGGATAACGGATTCTGGTTTCAGACTTTTGTATTTGCCAAAAGAGCCATGATAATAGACAAGCCTTATTACATGAACAGAAGAGATAATCCGAACAGCTCCGTAAGCAACAAGCAAAAAATATATTGCATAAATGTTGAATACGACCATATCAAAGATATTCTTATGCAGCATCCGGAAATCTGGGAAAGATTTAAGGCATATTACACGCATAAGAGGTACCAAAACAGCATTGCAACATTAAGACGAATTGCCGATGAATGCAAGCCGGAGTATATCACCCGTCTTTCAAAAGAAATGAAGCGTGCAAAAGCTTTGGGAGAACTTGATGAAAGTGTTTTTTATTTTGATGAACAAAGGGCACTTGACAAGCTTTTGAACGATATGGATGAATTTTACAAATACATTCAGGATTTATGCCGACGGTTTGAGGATAACAGTATTTTCGGAAAAAGAATCGTGGTTGAGCGCCTCAAAACAATGGAAAAGGAAAAAGAGCTTGAACAAAGCAAAAAAGAGCTTGAACAAAGCCGAAAAGAAACAGCCAGATATAAGGCAGAGCTTGAAAAAATCACAAACAGCAAAACCTTCAGGCTTGGCAAAATGATTATGTATGTGCCTGTAAGGCTTAAGGGCTGCCTTAAAAGCAATGGCAGAAAAAACAGCTGAAAGGAAAGAATAAATGTCTGACAAAAAGATTTCGGTTATAATCCCGATTTACAATGTTGAAAAATATTTGCGCCAAAATCTTGAAAGCGTGCAAAATCAAACAATCAAGGAATTGGAAATTATATGCGTGGATGACGGATCCACGGATTCATCATGCAAAATTGCAGAAGAATTTGCCAAAAACGACAGCCGCTTTATTGTTTTAAAGCAGGAAAACAGCGGAGCGGGTGCCGCAAGAAACAACGGGCTTCGCCATGCAACGGGGAAATATCTTTCGTTTTTGGATGCGGATGATTTTTTTGAGCCCGATATGCTCGAAACAGCCTATGAAAAAGCAGAAGAGACGAAGGCGGATTTTGTTGTTTTCAATTCGGATCAATATTATGAAGATTCAGATGAATTCAAGAGTGTCAATTGGGTCTTAAGATATGATGAACTGCCGCCGTATCAGCCTTTCGGCAGGCGTGCCATCACAGATAACATTTTCAGAGTATTTGTCGGCTGGGCATGGGA
>CAVHKC010000008.1:7657-10662 GCA_963636455.1 Ruthenibacterium lactatiformans | reverse complement strand
GCATGGGACAAGCTCTACAATCGAAAATGGGTGGAAGAGCAGGATTTGTGGTTTCAGGAGCAGCGCACAAGCAATGATATGTATTTTGTCTTTTCGGCACTTGCTCAGGCAGATCGCATAGCTTATGCAGAAAACAGAAAGCCGCTTGCGCACCAGCGAAGGGACAGCCAATCGTCGCTTTCCAAAACAAGAGAACAATCGTGGGATTGTTTTTACAAGGCACTTTGTGCGCTCAAGAAAAGGCTTGAAGAGAAGGGTATTTTTGCCGAAATTGAAAAAGATTTTATCAACTATGCACTGCATGCCTGCCTTTGGAATCTGAGTACGATTGAGGGCAACGCAAAAGAAAAGCTTTTTGATAAGCTTCAAAATGAATGGTGGAAGGAGCTTGGGATAGCAGACAAGGACAGCGATTATTTCTACAATAATTGGGAATATGAAGAATATAAAAAGCTTTTTGGCGAAGCATAAGCAGGCACACCGTTTTATCACAATTTATTCATTGAATGGAATATATTATCGTTGTAAAATTGGTGACAGCACTTTTCAAATAAAACAACAAGACATATATCGCATGGGAAACCGTAAGGTATCTTAAGATGACAGAATAATTATTAAGGAATGAGGAAATATGAACTTTTTTGACGAATTGAAAAACTACGACACAGAGATTTTCGAGGCAACAAATTGCGAGCTTGAAAGGCAGAGAAACCACATAGAGCTTATTGCTTCGGAAAATATTGTATCCAAGGGCGTGCTCTTGGCAGCAGGCGGAATTCTTACAAACAAATATGCCGAAGGATATCCGGGCAAAAGATATTACGGAGGCTGCCAATATGTGGATGTTGTGGAAAGCATTGCCATTGAAAGGGCAAAAAAGCTCTTTGGTGCAGAGCATGCAAATGTTCAGCCGCATTCGGGCGCAAATGCAAATCTTGCGGCATTCTTTTCTGTTTTGTCGCCCGGCGATACCGTCATGGGAATGAATCTTTCCGAGGGCGGACATTTGACGCATGGCTCACCTGTCAACATTTCGGGGAAATATTTTAAGATTGTTCCTTACGGCGTTGACATGGAAACAGGGCTTATTGATTATGATTTGTTTGAAAAACAGGCAATGGAGTGCTCTCCTAAGCTGATTGTGGTAGGCGCAAGCGCATATTCGAGGTTTATAGATTATGAAAGATGTGCCGACATTGCAAAGAAGGCAGGAGCCGTTCTTATGGTCGACATGGCTCATGTTGCGGGGCTTGTGGCAGCGGGCGTTCATCCCTCACCTGTTCCTTATGCTGATATCGTAACCACAACGACACATAAAACATTGAGAGGCCCGAGGGGCGGCTTGATTTTGTGCAAAGAAGAATTTGCAAAGCAGATTGACAAAGCAATTTTCCCAGGAACGCAGGGCGGACCGCTCATGCATGTGATTGCTGCAAAGGCGGTTGCATTCAAAGAAGCAATGACCGATGAATTCAAGGAATATCAAAAGCAGGTTATAAAAAATGCCTCCGTTTTGTGCGATACACTCAAAGAAAAGGGTATAAAAATTGTTTCCGACGGAACAGACAATCACCTTATGATGCTTGATTTGAGAGATGCGAATATCACGGGAAAAGAGCTTGAAGCAAGGCTTGACGAGGTCGGAATTACGGCAAACAAGAACACAATTCCCGGTGAGCCGCTTTCACCGTTTGTGACAAGCGGTTTAAGAATCGGAACGCCGACAGTCACGACAAGAGGAATGAAAGAGCCTGAGATGGTGATGATAGGCGGATGGATCACGGATATCATCAAAGATTTTGAAGTAAATAAGGAGAGGGTGAGTGCGGAAGTTAAGGAGCTTTGCGCAAAATTCCCGATATATTAAAAGACAGGCGGACAAGGTTTCAAACGGAAATTATTGTTTGCAGATTGTAAAATATGAAAAGAAAAAAGAGAAATGAAAAGCTGAATTTGGAATCTGAAGCCTGCGATATAGAAACAGAAATTGAGCATGCAGAAGATGACATTGAAACAGATACGACCGAAGCCGATTTGAACAATGAAGCTCTTGATGAAGAGATTTCAGAAAAAGCGGATTCAGAAAAAACGGTGGCAGATTCCGATATCGAATTCATAGAAATAGCCCCTGACGGATGTGATGAATCGCAAGACGGAAAAAAGAAGAGCAGGAAAAGGAAGAAGTGGCTGATTCCTGCAATCGTTGCGGCGGCTGTTGTTTGTGCGGCAGCGGTTTTTGCACTGATTTACTACAACTATTTGTTCGGCGGAGCAAAATATACGAAAATCAATGAAGATGAGCTTAATGTTGTCGAACCCGATGACGATGAAGAGTCCGAAGGCATTGTAAATATCGCACTTTTCGGAGTGGATATGGGAGATGATTGGACAAACTACGGCAGAAGCGATTCGATAATGATAATGTCCGTGAACAAAAAGGCAGGCACTGTTAAACTGATTTCTATTTTGCGTGACACAAAGGCACAAATCGAAGGATATGAGCCTCAAAAAATCAATGCGGCTTATCAAAACGGCGGCCCGACACTTGCAATTAAAACGATTAATTCAAACTTTCACCTGAATATAAAGGATTTCGTGTCTGTAAACTTTGGCGAACTGACCAAATTGATTGATGCCATGGGCGGCGTGGACATTGAAATCACGGCACAAGAAGCCGAAATAATTGATTTGGGCGGAATATATGATGAAAATAATGAATATTCCGGACAGATAAACATGACCGTGACCGAGGGTGTTGCTCATCTCAACGGTGCGCAGGCACTGGTTTACGCAAGAATAAGAAAGATTGATTCCGATTACAACAGAGCCGACAGGCAGCATAAGGTGCTTACGGCGCTGCTTACCAAAGTCAAGGAAATGAAAACTACCGAATATCCCAAGTTCATTCATGAGCTTATGAGCGCTTCGGAAACATCGCTTGATTCATCGGATATATTGTCGCTTATGTCCGTGGCTTCAAAGAAGGTTACGCTCGAATCATATAC
>CAVHKC010000008.1:4770-7647 GCA_963636455.1 Ruthenibacterium lactatiformans | reverse complement strand
CCATAATCTACGGAACGCCTTACGTGCCGGACACAAGCACAGATACTTCGATGTGGCCGAGCACAGCCGCTCAAGAAGATGAAGCCGGCAATGATGATTCGGGGCAGGAAGAGAATTACGATGAAACGGAACCTGAGGACAATACAGAAACTGTTACCGCAGAAATAATCGACCCGGAGCCGATCACCGAACCGCCAACGGAAACACAAACGGAGACACAAACTGAGCCACAGACGGAAATATCAACCGAGCCGCCAACGGAGCCGATCACTGAAACTCAGCCGGAGCCGACCACATAACTTAAAGTTTTACAGATGAAAAAACGCCTTGTAATTGCTTGAAATCCAAGAAAAATTGCAGGGCGTTATTTTTGAATATACGGGTGAAAATTGCACTAAAAAAATTTCTTAAAAAAAGTTGTTGACTTTAGCGTGGTAAAGTGCTACCATAACGATGTAATGAAAAACAAATAACCACGAAACCCAAACAAGACATTGGAGGAAGAGAAATGAAAAGGAAAACATTAAGGGCAATTATTTGCGGAACGCTTGCAGTTGTGACGGCATTTGCACTTGCGGCATGCGGATCTTCGGCAGACAATTCAGGAAGCAAAGACACAACATCGGCAGAGCAGACTTCGGAAAGCACTGAAGTTTCGGATTCCGAGTATGTAAAATCCAAAGGAAAAATCATAATCGGCGTTACGGATTTTGAGCCGATGGATTACCAGGAAAACGGCGAATGGGTCGGATTTGATGCAGATCTTGCAAAGCTTTTCGCAGAGGAACTCGGTGTTGAAGCAGAATTTACGGAGATTGACTGGGACAACAAAATTCTTGACCTGGACGCAAAGACAATCGACTGCGTTTGGAACGGAATGACGCTCACGGACGAAGTGAAGGCTGCAATGGAATGCACGGACACATATGCACTCAATGCTCAGGTAGTTGTGATGAAGAGTGACAAATTGGCAGATTATCCCGATGCGGATTCCATGAAGGACCTTGTGTTTGCGGCTGAAGCAGGAAGTGCGGGAGAGTCTGTGGCAAAAGATGCCAGCCTTACAGTGAACTCAGTTCAAAATCAGGCAGCGGCTCTCATGGAAGTTGCGGCAGGAACCTCGGATGCATGCGTTATCGATAAAACGATGGCAGATGCAATGACAGGCAGCGGAACAAGCTATGCAGACCTTGGATATTCGCTTGCACTTTCAAGTGAGGAATATGTTGTAGGCTTCAGAAAAGGTTCCGACCTTGCAGAACTGCTTAACGGATATTTCAAAGAGTGGAAGGCAGACAACACTTTAAAAACTGCGGCAGAAGCTTACAATAACGCTGTATCGCTTGCAGATTAATTAAAAGACATTTTGACAAAATTTTGTTTCTTTCTGTAAATATAATGATTTTTCCATACGGGCAGTGCGGCAAAACGCACTGCCGTTTGGACGAAATCAGAAACATTTGATTTTAAAAAGCTTTAAATCAGACTGTTATAATAATTATAAAAAAGAGGATGGTATGTTCGGAGAAATACTTCTTTATCTGTCACAGGGCTTTTTGGTGACGCTTAAGCTGTTTATCATAACGCTTGTGGGTGCGATTCCTTTGGGAATGCTGATATGCATAGGGGCGGTCAGCAAATTCAAGCCGCTTAAATATGTCATAAAATTTATCGTTTGGGTGGTAAGAGGAACGCCGCTTATGCTGCAGCTTCTGATAATTTATTACGGCCCGGGCCTTATTCTCGGAAGCAATTGGTGGGGAACAGGCGAAAGCGGACGCTTCATTGCCACAATTGTTGCTTTTATCGTCAATTATGCATGTTATTTTTCGGAAATATACCGAGGCGGAATCCAAAGCGTTCCCGTAGGCCAAAGGGAGGCGGGAGAAGTCCTCGGAATGACGAAAAGTCAGATATTTTTCAATATAACGCTTATGCAGCTGATAAAACGTATAGTTCCGCCGATGTCGAACGAAGTAATAACGCTTGTAAAGGACACTTCGCTTTCCAGGATAATCGCTTTGCAGGAGCTGATTTGGGCGGGGCAGTCTTATATGAAATCGGACGGGCTTATCTGGCCTTTGTTTTTCACGGGTGTTTATTATCTTGTTTTCAGCGGGATTCTTACCGTTTTGCTTTCAAAGCTTGAAAAGAAGCTTGAATATTTCAGAGTGTGAGGTGCGACATGGCTTTGCTTGATGTAAAAGATTTATATAAAAGTTTCGGGAATGTCGAAGTTTTGAAGGGAATAAGCTTCAGCCTTGAAAAAGGGCAGACGCTTTCCCTGATCGGACCTTCGGGCGGCGGAAAAACAACGCTCCTTCGCTGTATGAATTTCCTGGAAATTCCCACAAAAGGGAAAATCACGGTTAATAACGAAGTTATATATAACACAGAAGACGAAAAACGCTATACGGATGAAGAAATAAGGCAGAACAGGCTTCATTTCGGACTGGTGTTTCAAAATTTCAATCTGTTTCCGCAATATACGGCACTGCAGAATGTCACGCTTGCGCTTAAGCTTCAGGCAAAAGAAAGAGAAGATTTCAAATCAAACAAAAAGGCAATAAACGAAGAAATAATGCAAAAGGGCCGTGAAATATTAAAAAGGGTCGGATTGGAAGAAAAGATGGATAATTATCCGCACCAGCTTTCGGGCGGCCAGCAGCAGCGTGTTGCCATTGCAAGGGCGCTTATTTTGGCACCGGAAGTGCTTTTCTTTGACGAGCCAACATCGGCGCTTGACCCGGAACTTACGGGCGAAGTGCTCAAAGTCATCAGGCAGCTTGCCGAAGAAAAAATGACGATGGTAATAGTCACGCATGAAATGAAATTCGCAAAAGAGGTTTCGGAAAAAATCATATTCATGGACGGAGG
>CAVHKC010000008.1:3437-4760 GCA_963636455.1 Ruthenibacterium lactatiformans | reverse complement strand
GAGGAATAATAGCAGAAGAAGGAACTCCGGAAGAAGTTTTCGAACATCCGAAGAACGAAAGAACGAAAGAATTTTTGGGAATTGCCAATGCATAAGAGAGCCGTCTGCAATGGCTTAAGCTTCGGAAAATGTATTCAGATATGTTTTAAGAATGTACTTAAAAAAATCCTGATATTGAAAAAAGGCTATGGAATTTTTTTCCACAGCCTTTTATAATGTAATTTAAGAAAAAACATTACTGTGTTGGAGGAAATCACATGAATAAAGAGCAACTTGAAATTATGGAACATGCGCCGGGTTTTATTGCTGCGCTTGACCAAAGCGGCGGCTCCACACCCAAGGCACTCAGGCTTTACGGAATACAAAATGACGAGTACTCGACAGATGAGGAAATGTTCGATCTCATCCATGCAATGCGCACCCGTATCATAACAAACAGGGCATTCAATTCAAAAAATATCATTGCAGCCATTCTTTTCGAGCAGACGATGGACAGAAAAATTGAGGACAAATACACACCCGATTATCTTTGGGAAGTAAAACATATTGTTCCTTTCCTCAAAGTCGACAAAGGTCTTGAAGAGGAGGCAAACGGCGTTCAGCTTATGAAGCCGATTCCCAACCTTGACGACCTGCTTAAAAGGGCTGTTGAAAGAAATATTTTCGGAACTAAAATGCGTTCTGTCATCAAATCGGCAAATCCCGAAGGAATCAAGGCAATTGTAGATCAGCAGTTTGAAATTGCACTTCAGATTTGGGCAGCAGGCCTTGTTCCCATTATCGAGCCGGAAGTTGATATCAAGGCACCCGACAAAGCGGAATGCGAGAAACTTCTCATCAAAAACATCAAAGAACACCTTGACGGACTTGCAGAAGATGTGAAGGTTATGTTCAAGATTACGCTTCCGGAAGAAGAGGATGCTTATCATGTATTCGTCAAGAATTCGCACGTAGTAAGAGTTGTTGCACTTTCAGGCGGATATTCGAGGGGAATTGCAGTCAACAAGCTTTCAAGGAACCACGGCGTGATTGCAAGCTTTTCAAGGGCACTTACTGAAGGCCTTTCAAAGCATATGGATGACGAACTTTTCACGGTTATGCTTGATGAAGCTGTAAAGAGCATTGGAAAGGCATCAAACACTTGATAATCTGAAGTGAAAAGCATTTTATCACTTTAGAAAGTAAAAAAATTGTATACAAAAGCTGCGGCAATTGCGTGCCGCGGCTTTTTTTGTTATAATCTGCCAAAAGTCATTGTCGCACCTGCCGTGTTTTCAGGCGGAATCTAAGGGGGAAACGAATATCAAAAATATTGAAAGCATA
>CAVHKC010000008.1:531-3387 GCA_963636455.1 Ruthenibacterium lactatiformans | reverse complement strand
GCAGTCGGAGCTTTTGCTGAGCTTCCTTGTCGGAGCATTTATGATAATTATCGGAATGGGGCTCTTCTCGCTTGGCGCGGAGCAGTCGATGATGCCGATAGGAAGCAAAGTCGGAACGGCACTTACCAAAACAAAGAATCTGCCCGTAATCCTCATCGTAAGCTTTTTCTTGGGCTTTGCCGTGACGGTTGCAGAGCCTGACCTTCAGGTTCTTGCAGAAAGCGTTCCGCACATAAACGGAACGGTTCTTCTTGTTACAGTCGGGGCAGGCGTCGGATTTTTCATGACAATATGCATGCTTCGTATTATGACAGGCATGAACCTTAGGTGGATGCTTTTGGTTTGCTATGCGATTGTCTTCGTTCTTGCATATTTTGCAGACAAAAACTTCTTAAGCATAGCATTTGATTCGGGCGGTGTTACGACAGGACCCATGACGGTTCCTTTCATACTTGCGCTCGGACTTGGTGTTTCTCATGTAAGAAGCGATAAAAATGCCGAAGCAGACAGTTTCGGCCTTGTGGCACTTTGCTCCATAGGCCCGATATTGGCAGTCTTAATCCTCGGCTTTTTCTATCAAAACGGTGAGGGCGTTGCGGAGCTTTCCACGGCTTCATATGCCCACACAAGCGACATAGGAATTTCTTTCCTAAAGGAAATCCCGGTATACATGAAGGAAATGGCAGTTGCAATGCTTCCTATCATCGTTATCTTTTTCCTGTTCCAGCTTATACTTTTGAAAATGACCAAGAGAAATCTGGCAAAAATTGTGATAGGTATTGTATACACATATGTTGGACTTGTGCTTTTCCTTACAGGTGTTAATGTCGGCTTTTCAAGGCTCGGAGCACAGCTTGGCTCGGTTCTTATCGACAACGGCATGAAGTTTTTGCTTATCCCGCTGGCGATGATTTTAGGATGGTTTATAATATCTGCAGAGCCTGCGGTAGGCGTTTTGGAAAAGCAAATTGAAGATGTAAGTGCGGGTGCGATCCCGGGTAAAGCAATCAAAATCAGCCTTTCAATCGCCATTGCGATTGCGATGGGAATTTCAATGCTTAGAGTTGTGACAGGCCTTCCGATATTCTGGTTTTTGGCTGTCGGATATGCCATTGCATTCATTCTTTCATTCTTTGTGCCAAGCATATACACTGCCATAGCCTTTGACTCTGGAGGCGTTGCCTCAGGCCCTATGACGGCGACATTCATGCTTCAGTTCTTCATGGGAACAAGCACAGCCTTAGGCGGCAATGTTTTGACGGATGCCTTCGGAGTAGTTGCGATGGTTGCGCTTATGCCGCTTATATCAATCCAGGTTGTAGGCTTAATATACGAAAGAAAACCCAAGGAGGCACCTGCTTTGCCCGAATTTTACGGGGACTTTGACATTGTCGAAATGTGGGAGGAGCATTAAAAATGAATTATGTTATTTCTATAATTAACCCGGATGCGCTTCCTGCGCTTGAAAGTCTTCATGACAGATTGGGACTTCCGCTTTCTGTCATAATGCACGGGAGGGGAACGGCGGTCAAAAGCATGCTGGACCTTCTGGGAATCGAATCAAACGAAAAAAGGGTTGTTTCGACAGTCGCAAACGAGGAAAAAACAAAGATGCTTATCGAGGAACAAAAAAAGTTCCTGCATATAGGTGTGCCCGGGCACGGAATATTGCTTGCGGTACCGATAAAGAGCATAGGAGGAGGAAAAACCGTGTCATATTTAAACGGCGAAAATAAAACAGAAAAATACACACCGCCCGAAAGCTTTCCTTACGAGCTTATTGTGACAATTGTTGCCGAGGGCAATACAGATGTTGTTATGAATGCTGCAAGAGAAGCAGGAGCAAGAGGCGGCACGGTTCTTCACGGAAAAGGAACCGGTGCGAAAGGAACGCCGCAGTTTTACAATATTACGATAGCTCAGGAAAAAGAGGTCGTGCTCATTGTGGCAACTGCCGCACAAAAGGCCACTATCATGGAGTTCATCCTCAGAAAAGCAGGCCCCATGACAAAGGCCGGGGGAATAGTTTTTTCACTTCCGATAAGCGAAGTTGCCGGATTTGCACTGTTTGATTAAAAGATTAAAAAAATTAAAAAGATAAAAGGATTAAAAAGGGGAGTGCCCGATTTACAGGCACTCCCCGATTTATATGAGAATCAGAAATTATTTTATTTATAAAATCTATTTCAAAATGGCATCGCACATTGCTTTGTAGTTTTCTGCTTTGCAGTTCAAAGGAACTTCGCAGCCCGTGCCGAAAAGGTAGCCGGGTGTTTTAAGTCCTATTTCTGTTATAAGCTTCTCGCAGTATTCGCTGACTTCATCCGGAGTAGAATATACAAGCATTGTTGCGGGAACATCGCCTCTGAACGACTGATGGCCGTCAAGAATCTGTGCGGCTTTGAAAATATCTGTCTTGCCGTCAAATTCAAAATGAACGCTTCCCTTGGGAAGTTCAAGGAAACGGTCGATCATCGGAAGCCAGTTGCTGTCTGCGTGGATAACGCTCTTATATCCTTTCTCGTGGAATGCAAGAATCATACGTTTAAGATAAGGGTAAGAAAATTCGTCAAACATATCGGGCGAAATAACGGAAGCATCCGAACGCATTGCCCAAAGGTGCATACGCTTTATGGGATTGCTCTCTGCAAGCTTCAGATTGGACGCAATCTGGTTGTCTGTTTCCTTGTCGAGGATTTGTGTGATCTTTTCGGGATAATCGAATAAATCCATGATAAAGGGCTCAAAAGAGCGAATGAGTGAAAGCGTGTCGAACATAGGGAAGATTGTCATTCCCGAAATCGGAACGCAGCCCCAGCTGGCAACGGTTTGTCCGACTTTTGCACAGGTCTGGCC
>CAVHKC010000008.1:0-521 GCA_963636455.1 Ruthenibacterium lactatiformans | reverse complement strand
GGTCTGGCCTGCAAGCATAAAACGTGCCTGAAGTGCGGCGGGGTCAGTGATGGGCGGCTTTTGTATGCGCATCATATATCCGAAATACCATGCGTCCCAGCCGTTTTGAATAATGAAATCATAATCTTCTTCATGAAGGTTTTCTTTTTCTTCAAATTGGAATTGTGCATCATCGGGGAGCTGATATCCCGGTATATTTGCGGGAAGCCCCTCGCAGAAGATAATATCTCTCGGGCAAGCCGGTATTACGGCGTCCGGATATCCGAAATCCTCAAAGGTTTTGTGCATGGCATCAAGCCAAAGGTCAGGATCGTCGATGATTTGTTTTTGAGTATATCCGGCATAAGCTCCGGCCCATGTTATAAGCTGAGGGTAAAAAGGAATATCACGCCTGTCATTAACAGGAACGCAGTCCATCATTTTACCTATTTTTTCAAAAGAATTGACTCCCATAAAAACTCCTTTCTGATTTTCCAAGGGGATTTAAAAAACAAATTTCACCACATGAAAATTACAGTTAA
>CAVHKC010000007.1:1889-16586 GCA_963636455.1 Ruthenibacterium lactatiformans | reverse complement strand
CTCTTGTTCTATCTTTTTCTTTTGCTCTTCTTCCT
The DNA here is from genome assembly GCA_963636455.1 of Ruthenibacterium lactatiformans. Lineage (GTDB taxonomy): Bacteria > Bacillota > Clostridia > Lachnospirales > Lachnospiraceae > RGIG5612. The sequence goes on along the minus strand of CAVHKC010000007.1, from coordinate 16,551 downwards.
TCTTCTTTATTCTTATTTCTTTGAGCTTTTTTGCATTTCTCCTGCGCAATTTTTTTCTGTTTATTTTGTTTGGTATAAGCGAAAGAAGGAACAGCAATATGCCCGCTGCCGCAAGTATAATGCCTGATATTCTTCCCGGTGCTTTGAATTTCATTTCAACATAATGTATGCCCGGATCTGCCTTCACAGCGATGAAAGCATCAAGATATTTTTCCGTTTCTGTTTCAACGCCGTCAACTTCCACAACCCATCCGTTATCACAGGGAATTGTTGTAAGCAGCTCCTTGCCTTCTTTCAAATCAATTGTTCCGGCAATATGTCCTTCGTCAAATTCCGTAAGCTGCAGCGTATCTTCCGAAAGTGCCTCATACGCACTTTCAAGCTTGGTATAGCTCATAACCGCAGGAGTTACAGAAAATGAAGTTCCCTGATATTCTTCATCGAAGCATTCAACTGTAAACACATCACCTGCCTTGACATCGCCCAAATCAACAACCTGAGGATTTTCAAGGTTTCCTGCAATCTTGTCTAAAATAATTTCGGAATTCCTTCTGATTATGACCGATGCCTTGCCGATTTTTCTCGAAATATAGATGAATCCTCGTCCTTCTGATTCAAAGATTCCCTCGACCGTTGTTCCGTCTGCTTTTTCCTGAATAGTGAAAATATCGCCCACTCCGCATGTCTTTTGGGCAAACTCATTCTGCGACTTGAAAGAATTTGAAGATGTAAGACTCATTTCCGAATCCGAATCAGTATTCACAGCAAATCCGAGTCCGAGCGCATATTTATTTTCATAAAGATACATTGTTTTGTCTTCATTATACATTTCACTGCCGCAAAGAGTTTTGAGCGAATCATCGGTCGTGTTTTTGAACAGCTCGTATTTTATGCCCAAAAGCATTGATGTAAACGGCGTATGTCCGTAATATGAAAAAGCATTCATTGAAGACTGCATGCCGAACTTTTCATAAAGCTGTGTGACGCCGTCAAGCGCCGTTGAAGAAAAAATCGATGTACTCTTGTAATCGAGCCATGCACCGTCATTTTTTGTTCGGCGTTCATTTTTTTCGACTCTGTAAAATCCGTCATCTTCTGTTGAATCAATAAGGTCTGTAATTGCCTGATTGTCATTAAGATAAGTGCTTCTTACAGCGGTCGAATATCCGGTATATGCCGTATTTGCCGCAGATTCCGCAACACATAAAGCAAAAAGCAGCAGAACAATAACCCTGTATCGAACCTTTTTGCTTGCCGCAAGTATAAAGACAACCGAATAAACGATTATCACACCTGCCGTTACGGCACCCGAAAGCAACGTGAATTCATTATCCTTAAACAAAAACCAGAAAAGCACATTTGCGCCTACTCCGAGTGCGGCAATTATTATAAGCTGCAGCTTTTTGATTTCTTTGATATGAAGCATTGCCTCATAACACATCACAAGCACAAGTGCGATATACATAAACGACTGTCTGCACGGCAGGCTGTTGGGATAATGAAAGCCGTGCCAGATGTAATTGGGTATATTCGCATCAAAGCTTAAGAGAAATACAATTAAAAGGACAGACAGCCCTGCCTTCCTTGCGATATCGATATTTTTGTTGATCCAAAAGTAAGGTATCAGGATAAATGCGGATACAGTGCAGAATATATTCGGGAAATATCCACTGAATACCGCGGTCTCGGTAAGTATTGTTCCCTTTGACAAAACCTCGAGTATATTGTTGTATATCCTGAGGCTGTCTGGGAATGAAAAATCTCCGGAGGCTGTTTGAAACAATGCCAAAATCGCCGGCAGCACAACAAGCATAGACATGCACCCTGCAAGAACCGAATACCAAAAAAATCTCAGAAGACTCATGAAAACATCGCCGCATGTGCGCCTTAAGAGCGGATTTTGCTTTCCCTCACAGATAACAAGATAAATATAATAAATTATCAGGAAAAAGCATATAATGATTCCGATGTAGTAATTTGAAAGAACAGCCGCCGCAAGTGTTATTGTATACAAAACGACTTTTCCTTCTTTTACAAGCCTTTCAAGGCCCAGCATAATAAGCGGCAGAAGCACAAGGCAGTCAAGCCACATAAGATTCCAGCTGAATGCCGCCATGTAGGACGACATCGCATAAAAAATTCCAAACAGTGACGAAAGCATCGTTTTCTTTTTGAAATGCTTTATAAGATAATAAGTGAAGGTTGACGACATAAGGCCTGCTTTCAAAACAATGAAAGCATCCATAACAGTCATAACCTGTGATGACGGGAAAAGTGCAATCACCCAATTGAGCGGCGATGCCAGATAGTAGGCATAAGTGCTTGCAAAATTTGTTCCGAGTCCGATTTCCCAAATATACGAAAGGCTTCTTCCCTCCTGCAGCGCACGCTGAAAAGCCCTCATAAAAGGCAGATACTGATGATAGCAGTCGCTGCGCATATACATTTCGTCGCCGAACGGATATACCTTATTGCATATAAAAATTACGGAAAGAATCAAAACAGGCAGAACAAAAGCCGCTATAATCGGCAGATTCCTTTTTATGATTCCTTCCTGATTGTTTTTTAAATCAAATTTAACGCTCTTTGCAGACATCGCTACCTCCGTTAGTTTCTTTGCCTGCGGCGTCAAATCCCTTTACTGCCACATGCTTTGCAATATAAAGCGGCCTGTTCTTTGTTTCCATATATATTTTTCCTATATATTCGCCCAAAATTCCTACTCCTAGCAAAATCACGCCTCCCAAAAAAAGAAGCACAACAAGAATGGTTGCATAGCCCGGAACATCAATTCCTGTGATAAGAGTCTTAAGCACCGTGTAGATGATATAAACAAAAGCCAAAAGGCATATTATTGCCCCGCACAAAGTCACGAGCCGCAGCGGGAAAACAGAAAACGAAGTTATTCCGTCTGCCGCATAATTAAAAAGCTTGTAAAAGTTCCACTTGCTTTGCCCTTTTGGGCGGACGGGCTGCTCATAATCAAGCCATTTCACATCATAGCCAACCCACGCAAAAAGGCCTTTTGAAAAACGCTGTGTTTCAGAAAGTTCAAGCACTGAATCAATAAACCTTCGTGACATACACATGAAATCAGTCGCACCCATTTTGAGTTTTACTGCAGACATTCTGTTGTTGATTTTAAAGAAAAGTTTTGAAAAACCGCCTTTTTTTCTTTTTGCACCGCAGGCATCGAAGCCTTCTTCCAAAGCTTCAAGCATCTTTGGGATAAGAGCCGGCGGATGTTCCAAATCCCCGTCCATAAGAATTGCAATATCGTTTTGTGCATGCGAAAGACCCGCATAAATTGCGGCTTCTTTTCCGAAATTTCTTGAAAAAGAAATATATCCGACATCGTCATAAGAAATTTTTAATGAATTAAGAACAGATGCCGTTTTGTCCGTACTTCCGTCATCAACAAAAATAAAATAAAATTTATATCCCGAAATGCCCGAACAAACCTTCGAAACCTCACCGTAAAAAATGGGCAGCATTTCTTCCTCGTTCATAACGGGCACAATAATATCAACCGTTTTCATATCAAAGACTTTCCACATCGATTGTGTTCCATTTATCGGCATTGAATCTGAGTTTTGCATTCTTTGCAAAATCGCTGTAGGCTTGCTCAAAAGCCTGTTTTCTGGCTTCGGAAATAATCTTGTTCTTGTTTGAAACAGATTCCGACACCATATAATCTTCAATGCACTGGATAATATAATAACCCTCTTTGCCGATTTCCACAACCTCGCTTAATTCGCCGTCCACCAATGCGTAAGCCACATTTTCAAATCGTGAATCTCTCTCGCCGCGCATTATCACCTTTCGCATCTCAGGTTCAAGCCCCGCTTCCTTGCACGCATATTCAAAATCTTCCCCGTTTTTGATTTCAAGCCTTAAAGCATCTGCAGCATCATATCCGAAAGAAGCGTCCATATAAACATAATTTACTTCAATAACCTTTGTATCGGCTTCGGAAATATCCATTGTGAGATTTTCCGAAACCTTGTTGTATACCATCTGATAAACAGCCTTTTTTTCATAAAGACTTTCCGCCGTTTCCGAAGTTATGCCATACTTGGAAAGATCGTATTTTTCGGCAAGCTTTTTATAAGCCTCCGCACCGTCTGCAGCCGCCTGCGTCTTTTCCTCATCCGTAAGATAAACAGCAAGATTGTCCGCCATAACTATGCTTGCTGTATACTTGGTAAGCTCATCCTTTACCGTGCTTTTGATATAGTCTGCCATCGACTCATTCGAAATTTGAGTTTGCCACAAATATTCATTTCCGAGTTTGACATATTGGTCACGAACCTCAAGAAGCCTCATCATAGCTTCATCAGTACCGCACGACTGTTTGTTGACCATAAGCATAACATCCTCATCCATCGGAGAGGAAATACGCACCTCCGTGCAGCCCGTACAAACAAGAACAGCAAAAACTGCCGCAAGAAAAAGGGCCGCCGCACGGTGAAATAACGATTTGGAAAAATAACCATTCATAAATACAATCCTTAAAATATAAAAGCAATAAAAGCTTTAAAAAACAAACAATAAATTACAGTTCTAAAACCAATTTACTATTATATAACAAACGAAACAATTTATCATTGAAAACAATTCCAATGTGTGATATCTTCTATAAGAATCACGCTACTGTAGCTCAGCAGGTATGAGCGCGTCATTGGTAATGACGAGGTCGGCAGTTCGAATCTGCTCAGTAGCTTGCGCGCATGACAAGTCATGCGCGCTGCCGCACAAGCTTTGCCCGAAGGGCAAAGCTTGTTTGTTTATCTGTGCGAAAGCTGTATGAACGAGTGCCTTGCGAATACGAGCGCAAGCGAGTATTCGCTAAAGGTGCGAGTTCATACAAAGCTTCGCACATATAAACAAACAAAGGTTTTGGAGCCTGCGACAAAACCTTGTGCAGCTTTAGCATATGACGCCAACGTACATGAGCAAGCGCTCTTTCGAAAGCGAACACATGTGAGCATTCGAAAGGGTGCTTGCGAATGCGCGTCCGTGAGTGCCTTGCGAATACGAGCGCAAGCGAGTTTATGCAAGAGCACGAGCGAATGTCAGTTGGCGTTCCTTATCTGTGCGAAAGCTGTATGAACGAGTGCCTTGCGAATACGAGCGCAAGCGAGTATTCGCTAAAGGTGCGAGTTCATACAAAGCTTCGCACATATAAACAAACAAAGGTTTTGGAGCCTGCGACAAAACCTTGTGCAGCTTTAGCATATGACGCCAACGTACATGAGCAAGCGCTCTTTCGAAAGCGAACGCATGTGAGCATTCGAAAGGGTGCTTGCGAATGCACGTCCGTGAGTGCCTTGCGGATACGAGCATAAGCGAGTTTCCGCAAGCGCACGAGCGAATGTCAGTTGGCATTCCATTTCACCTTCCAACCCCCACCCGCAGCGAATTAAGCACCGCAAGCATAAGCGCCCCAACATCCGCAAAAACCGCAAACCACATATTTGTGATTCCGAATGCAGAAAGCACAAGCACCGCAACCTTGATTCCAATCGTAAAAATGATATTTTCCCTTATAATCCTCATGGTTCGGTCTGCTATTCTTTTTACTAAAGCCACATCTTCTTCGCTCTTCACAAAAGCCATATCGCAAGCCTTCGAAACATATTCAGAATTTATCATTCCGACCGAAACTGCCACATCGCACCTTTCAAGAAAATCCGCTTCTTCTGCTTTGCCGCCCACAAAGGCAACGACATCCCTTTTGCTCTTGTTTTTTAAAATATCCTCACAATCTTTCGTCTTTGCAAACAAAATATTATTTTTCGCAAGAAACTTCTTTCCTTTTTCTGAAATATAAATTTTTGCTTTTGAAATAAGTTCAAGGCAGTTTGAACCTTTAAGCAAAATATCATATTTTCCCGCGCATGCAATGCCCGTGAAAAAAGCAAGCGGAATCGAAATAACCAGTGCACACGGACAGCTTACGACAAGGAAATTCAGTCCCCTGTAAATCCATGTGCTCCACCTGTAATCGACAAAGGAACTGCTCTCGCTCATCTCTGTCCAGCCGGAAATTATTCCGTAAAGAGGAAATGCCACTGCCGTAATTATTGCAAGAGCCACAACAACAGGCGTATAAATTCTTGCAAAGCGTGCAATAAAGCTTCCTGCTTTTGTATCTTCAAGCCTTACATCTTCAAGCTTTTCCAGCTCTTTTTCGGAAACTTTGCCTGTTGTTTTTGCTACAAGATCTTCGATTTTTTTATCAGACCTTTTCTGCGCCCATTCCTGAAAATATTCTCCTATACTGTAGAAAACAACAACCGCGCAGCCTTCTTCAAGCCCTTCGGGTTCTGCTCCTAAGCATCCGTTGTAAATTCCCAAAGCAAAAGCTCCGAAAGAAGCCGCCATCATAAGGAAATTTTCATCCAAAAGCTCTCCCTTTATAATTTTTCGGACGGCATTTTTTATTATATCTGCACCTAAAATCAGATAAACGCCGAAAAAGCATACAAACGAAAATATCCACCCGTATTTTCCGGGGAAAACGGTATATAATTCAAAAATTTTGTCCAGCACAAAAACTGCGGCAAAAAGTCCGCATGCAATTATAAGCCTTATCAGTTCTTTATCGTATTTATGTTTCATCTACAGCTTTTTGACAGAATACCCCTCTTAAGCCATTGCTTACGAGGGGTTTGAATTGATTATATTTTGCTTGCCGCCGGCAAAGCATTTAAAAATGCTTTCAATCAGGCTTAGAAAAGTCGGCCGACCTGTTCTATATCTCTTGCTTCTATTGTTTTTGTTTCATTAAGGCCTTCCGTAATATCGACATCCGTAACCTTTCCGTTTTTTTCGACAATAAGTCTGTTGAATCTTCCAGATAAAATGCAGTCAACCGCACGGATTCCCATAAAGCTTGCCGAGCACCTGTCCTTGAGTGTCGGTGAGCCGCCTCTTTGGATATATCCCAAAACGGTTGCTCTGGACTCGAATCCGGTTGCCGCTTCAACCTTTGCAGCTATTTCGGAAGCATCTCCTGCTCCTTCCGCAACAACGATTATCCAATGTTTCTTGCCTGTATTCATTCCCTCAAGAACAACTCTTATAACATTTTTATCGATATCATATTCAACTTCAGGAATCAATATGCATTCGGCGCCCGTTGCGATTCCGACATAATATGCAATATACCCTGCAGACCTTCCCATGACCTCTATAACGCTGCATCTTTGGTGAGAAGAAGCCGTGTCACGCAGTTTGTCTATTGCCTCAACAGCCGTGTTCATGGCTGTATCATATCCTATTGTATAATCCGAACTGCTTACATCATTATCGATGGTTGCGGGGATTCCGATTATCGGAACTCCGATCCTTGCAAGTTCCAAAGCCCCCTTAAAGGTTCCGTCGCCTCCGATTGTAATCAAAGCATCAAGATTGTATATCTCAGCCATCTTGGCGCCTCTTAAAATTCCCTGCGGCGTTTTGAATTCCTCCGAGCGTGCCGTTTTCAAAAAGGTTCCGCCTCTTTGAATAGTTTCAGAAACAGAATGCCTGTCAAGCTCTTCAAATGCTCCTCTTAAAAGTCCGTCATATCCGTGCTTTATGCCATAAATTTCAAGGCCAGCCTTAAGCCCCGCTCTCACAACTGCCCTCACGGCAGCATTCATTCCCGGAGCATCGCCTCCGCTTGTAAGCACGCCAATTCTTTTTGCTCCGCTCGGTGAAGGTTTCCCTTCATCTGCAAAAGTCCACTCTTTGAGCTCAACATCATTGTAATTTTTTGCCTTAAGCGTATTAAGATCTGGCAAGCTTTTTTCATCAAACAAAATTTTCATTTTTACACCCGCTCAAACTTTCGATAAACTCTTGTATCAACCCTGTTTCCTGCTCCGTGATATTCGGCGCAAGTGTTTAATTTCTTTTGTTTATTATTTCCATGAATCTGCTTGTGTTTTCGGCTGTGTTTTTGAATATTGCAGAGCCTGCAACAATTATATTGACGCCTGCATCCATAACAGTTTCAAGATTTTCAAGATTGATTCCCCCGTCGATTTCAAGGTCGACATCCAGGTTCTTTTCCTCAATCATCTTCCTAATCTTTTCTGCTCTTTCGGTCGATTCTTCGATATATTTTTGTCCTCCGAATCCCGGTTCTACAGACATCAAAAGAACCATATCGCAAAGCTCCAATAAGCCGTCCAAAACCCTTGTGTCTGTTTTGGGCTTGATGGAAAGCCCCGCCTTAAGCCCCGCTTTTTTTATCTGCCTTAAGGTTTCCTTAACATCCTTGCACGCCTCGTAATGAACAGTAAGATAGTCGGCTCCCGATTCTTTGAATTCGTCAATATATCTTATCGGTTCTTCAATCATCAGATGAACATCGAAAACACAGTCTGTCGCCGTCCTTATTGACTTTATGACAGGCATACCGAAAGAAATGCTCGGAACAAAGATCCCGTCCATCACATCAATATGAACCCACTTTGCTTTGCATTCTTTTATTGTCTGAAGTTCTTTTCCTAAATTCTTAAAATCGGCCGACAAAATCGAAGGCGCTAAAATATATTCCATTATCTCTTGCCGTTTCCTGATTTTGCATCACTTGCCATTGATTTATAGCTGTTATATCTGCTTTGCGAAATTTTGCCGTCTTCTACAGCCTTTTTAACCGCACAGTCTCTTTCTTTTATATGCATGCAGTCCCTGAACTGGCATTTCCCCTCATAGGGCGCAAATTCCGGATAAAGGCTCTTGATTTCTTCTTTCTTGAAATTGTTTTCAAGCAATGCCGAAAATCCAGGAGTGTCTATGATGTTTATTCCTTCGGAAAGCACGAAAAGTTCCGTATGCCTTGTCGTGTGCTTGCCTCGTCCTGTCTTGTCGCTTATATCGCCTGTTGCGGCTTTTTCGTTCAATACCTTTGAAACAGAATTGATAAGCGTCGATTTTCCGACTCCCGAAGGGCCCGCAAGAACCGTTGTCTTGCCCCTAAGCCTCAGCTTCAAAGGAATAAGATATTTCATCGTCTGCGAATTTGCGGCAGTAAAGAACACTTTGCAGCCGGAATCTTTGTATATCTTTTTTATGGCTTTAATCTCATAGCTTTTAACAAGGTCTCTTTTGTTGAAGCAGATGAGAACCGGTATATTCTGACTTCTCATCTGTGCGATAAATCTGTCGAGCAAAGAATAATTGGGATTGGGCGATTTTGCGGCAAAAACAACAAGTGCCTGGTCGACATTTGCAACCGCAGGGCGAACAAGCTCGTTTTTCCTGGGCTTTATTTCTGTAACCAGTCCGTATTTGTACGTTTCGTCCAATATATCGATTTCTACATCGTCACCGACAAGCGGCGTAATATTCTCGTTTCTGAATGCGCCTTTTGCCTTGCATTCATAAACGGTCTTTTTTTTCGTTCTGACATAATAAAATCCAGATACTGCTTTTACGATTTTTCCTTCCATTTTTCACCTGCTGCTTATATTTTATTAAGGTGTTGTTTCCGTTTCGGTCGGCTCTTCCGTTGTTGTTTCCTGATGCGTTGTCGTTGTCTCCGGCAACGTCGTTGTCTCGGGCTGTGTGGTTGTTGTGGGTTCTTCTTTTCCGACAACAACTCCTATCGATGTCCATTCATCGACCTTCATTCCGCCTCTGACATCCTGTGATATAACCTTTCCGATGTTGGAATTGTCCTCTTCATATGTGATTGAATATACAAGGTTTGCGGCTTCAAGTTTTGCGATTGCTTCCGCCTCCGTAAGCCCCGCAAGCGTGGGAACCTCTGTCGTTTTGGATTCCTTTCCTTTGCTTACATAAAGCGTTACCGTGTCACCGTGCTTTACTTTTGTTCCCGAAGCAGGCGACATTTTTATAACGATTCCCGATTCAACGGTGTCGCTGTATTCCGAAACCACCTTCGCTTCAAGTCCGAGTTTGGTAATGTTCGACCTTGCGGAAAGCAGGCTCATTCCCTTGTAATCGCTGAGCGTAATTTCGGTTTTTCCGCTGCTTACGGTAAGTGTGATTGAAGTCGCTGCCTCTTTCATTTCACCCGCTTTCACGGATTGCTTTATTACATAATTTTTTTCAACGTCATTGCTTTCCTCATACTCAACCGTTATGTTACTGAATCCCTTGGTTTTGAGTGTTTCCTTTGCTTCGTTGAGAGCCGTTCCTTCGACATTTGGAACCTCGTATGTGATGATTTCCTTTTTGCCTCCGCAGCCTGATTTTGAAAATGTTGTTATGCAGACAATTGCAAGAATAATAACAATAACCGCACCTGCGATTATTCCTGCCGTTTTGATTCTTTTATCGTTCTTTTTCCTATTCAGGCTTCTTCTGTTTATTTCCTCGGTATTTTCATGTTCGCGCCTTGCACCTGCCCTTTGCAAAGTATCCTCGTGCTCACGCCTGTCTGAGTGTTCCTGAATATATCTTGCTTCGTTTCCGGACATCACAATAGTTGCGCTGTCTGCTGCTTCAGGCTCAAGAACAACAAAATCTTCATTGGGACTGATAAGCGAAGTTTTAAGGTCCGAAAGCAAAGAAGAAACCTTTTGATATCTTCTTTCAGGTTTTTTCTGTGTGCATTTTTCGATTATTTTTACAACGCTTGAAGGCGTCTGCGGAACAATGTCGCTTACAAGCGGCACATTTTCCTGAATATGCTTAAGGGCAATCGAAACCGTAGTTTCTCCTTCAAAAGGAAGCTTGCCCGTTACCATCTCATAAAATAAGATTCCGAAAGAATATATATCGCTTCTTTCATCGACATTTCCGCCTCTTGCCTGCTCCGGCGAAATGTAGTGAACAGAGCCTAATATGTCCGTTCCGATTGTATTTGCCGTCGTGGTTCTTGCAATGCCGAAATCGGTAACCTTTATCTTTCCCTCACGGGAAATCAAGATATTCTGAGGCTTTATGTCTCTGTGAATTATATTTGCGTTATGTGCGGCTTCAATACCCTGCGCAATCTGTATTGATATGCTGGTTGCTTCTTTAACGGGAAGCCTGCCGTTTTTTTCGATATATTCTTTGAGAGTGATTCCGTCTACATATTCCATTACGATATAATAAAGTCCCTCAAACTCATTTACATCGTAGACACTCACCACATTAGGGTGCAGAAGAGCCGCAGCCGACTGCGCTTCCGTCTTGAAATTTGCGACAAAACTCTTGTCCGAGCAATATTGCGGCTTCAAAAATTTGATCGCAACAAATCGGTTCAGCTTGTGGCATTTTGCTTTGTAGACATCACTCATGCCGCCCGAGCCGATTTTTTCCAATATCTCATATCTGTCGTCTATAAACATTCCAATGCGAATCATAAAAGCCTTCCCTGACTATTCTTCAATCAGCACTGCTGCAATATTGTCAAGGCCGCCGGCTTCATTCGCCAAATCGACAAGCTTCTGCGCTCTTTCCTTTGCGCTTCCGGGGCCTGTTACAACAGAATAAATGGTGTCCTCGCTCACCATATTGTAGAGTCCGTCCGTACAAAGAAGAATTATGTCAGCTTCTTCCAGATCAATTCTGAAATAGTCGGCTTCCACCGTTCTTTCGGCACCGATCGCCCTTGTTATTACATTATTTTTTTTATGAAAACGCGCTTCGTCTTTTGATATCTTTCCGAGCCTGATAAGCTCGCCGACATATGAATGGTCATTTGTTATCTGCGTGATATCCTCGCCGATCACATATGCCCTTGAATCGCCGACATTGACTATATATGCTTCAGAATTTTCTTCGTCTACAGTGCATGCAACCAATGTGGTTGCCATTCCTGCGTACATTTCTTCTGCGCCTTTTTTGTAAAGGAGAGTGTTTACTCTTGTAACAGCCTCCTTGAAAATGGCAAGAGGATCTTTGCTTGAGCAGTCCTCGGCAATATCAAAAAAAGTTTCTGCCGTAGCGGCAGAAGCGAATTCACCCGCTTTGTGCCCGCCTAATCCGTCGCATACCACATAAAGATTCTGCAAATTTCCTATTCTTTCGTCACATTCGAGTGTGTAATCCTGATTAAATTTTCTGGATATCCCTATGTCTGTTATACCGTATGATCTCAATGCTTCCTCCTTACCAATTGACCGCAGGCGCCGTTAATGTCGCGTCCCATTTCGCGTCTTCTTGTTACAGTTATATTTGCTGCCTCCAGGATTTTCCTGAAAGCCTCAATGTCTTTTTCTTTTGCTGCGCCGTAGTTGTTTTCCCGCGTGGGGTTTACCGGTATCAAATTCACATGCGCATTTCTGCCCTTTAAGAGCTTTGCAAGCTTTTCGGCATGAACCTTTTTGTCGTTTACTCCGTCTATAAGACAATATTCAAAAGTAACTCTCCTGCCGGTTTTTTCGAAATAAAAATCACATGCCTCAAGCAGTTCTTTAATATTATATTTATTCGCTATCGGCATTATTTTCTTTCTTATCTCATCGTCAGGTGCATGAAAAGACAAGGCAAGAGTCACCTGTAAAGATTCTTCTGCCAGTCTTTTGATTGCCGGAACAATGCCGCATGTCGATATTGTAATATTTCTCCGGCTTATATGCAAGGCATTTTCTCCTGAAATAATTCTTACAAAGCGTGCAACATTATCATAATTTGCAAGCGGTTCGCCCATTCCCATTATGACAACATTAGACACTCTTTCACCGATATCCTTTTGAATTTCATAAACCTGGCTGAGTATTTCCGATGCCGTCAGATTTCTTGCGCAGCCGTCAATTGTGGACGCACAAAAAGTACATCCCATTGCGCAGCCTACCTGTGATGAAACGCAAACCGTGTTTCCGTGATTATAACGCATCATAACGCTTTCGATATGATATCCGTCATTAAGCTCGAAGAGGTATTTTTTCGTTCCGTCGATTTTGCTTTCAAGAATTTCAACAGGCCTTACATTTCTGATTTCAAATACTTGGGCAAGGTTTTTTTTGATTTCCGCCGAAAGATTTGTCATGGAGTCAAAATCATTGACAAGCTTTGCATGAAGCCACATGAAAATCTGATCCGCCCTGAATTTGGGCATTTTCATGCCTATAATCAGTTCCTTAAGTTCTTCATATTCAAGTGATTTTATATCTGTCTTCTCTGCAGGCATCCTTTTGTTTTTTACACTTTCTTAAAATAATTATGCTTTAGCTTTGCTTTTTAATCGTCTGCTTTTTAAACCGTTTTTCGATATTTGCCGTCTTAATAAACATCATGCATTTCTTCTTAAGGCTGCAATGAAAAACCCGTCCGTTTCGTTGATTCCTGGAAGAAGTGTCAGCATGCCTTCTTCAAGTCCATCGTTTTGTTTTTTATTAAGCAATATCTCGGGAATTGTCTGTGCAAGAGATATAAAAGAAAAGTTGGGATTTTGCTGTGCAAAAAGCCTTGCGTTTCCTTCATTTTCGTCTTTATTTATTGTGCATGTACTGTAAAGCAGCAGTCCGCCTTTTTTGACATATTTGGAAGATTCTTTAAGAATTTCTTGCTGAAGAGGAATAAGTCCTTCAATATCCTTTGGCGTTATGCGATTCTTTATGTCCGGTTTTTTTGATATTACACCCAGCCCTGAGCAAGGCACATCGCACAAAACAATATCGGCTTTGCATGTAAATTCTTCTTTTGCACACCTTGCGTCATTTACGATTGCTTTGATATTTTTATAACCCATGCGCTTGATATTTTCATTGATAAGCCCCGCTTTTTCTTCTGAAACATCCATTGAAATTATTTCGGCATTCGGAAATTCGTCTGCAAAAAGCATGCTTTTGCCGCCCGGTGCGGCGCAAACATCGATTATAAGCTTGGCTTTACCCTTTTCTTTTGCCGCAGCAAATGAAAGCATCATCGAGCTTATATCCTGAACAGAAATCCATCCTTTTTTGAAGGCTTCAAGCTTGGTAAGCGAAGCAAAGCCGCTGATTTTCAAGCTCTTTTCCACGCCATCTGTCTGCCTTACCGCACAGCCATCCTCCTTCAGGCTTTCTATTATTTCTTCTTTATCTGCATGCTGCGTATGAAGCCTTACTGTAAGCTGATTGTCATATCTGTTTACGGCGTCAAAATATTTTCTTGCATCTGCTTTTCCATATTGAGCAATTATCAGCTCGTAAAGCCATTTTGGAAAATAATTTTGAGCATATTCAGGAATGCAAACCGTTTTATAATCACGCTGAATCGCTCTTAAAACTCCGTTAACAAAACCTTTGAGCCCATAGAGCTTTCTCAGTTCGCAAAGCTTTTGTGCTTCGCTTAACACAGCCCTGTCCGGAATTTGCTCCATAAAAATCATCTGATAAACCGAAAGTCTTAAGATATTCCTTATAACAGGCTTCATTTTTTCGGATTTTGTTTTTGAAAAACTGTTTATCAGAAAATCAATATAAATTAGTTTTTCCAAAGTTCCCAGATAAAGGCTTATCACAAAGCTTTTATCAGCTTGTGTGATTGTGCGGTTTTTGTTGTAAAAACCCTTCAAAACAATGCTGCTTAGGCTTTTGTTTTCAAGCGTTGCAAGCAGCATGTTAAGCACTGTATTTCTTAATTGTATTCCGTGATTTTCAGGCATTTTATTTTCCCAATACTGTTCCGGGCTCAATCTTTTTTCCACGCAGAAAATCCCGTATGCTCATGCGTTTTTTCCCTTCAAGCTGAACCTCATTAAGTTTCAAAAGACCATTGCCTGTCATTA
>CAVHKC010000007.1:425-1813 GCA_963636455.1 Ruthenibacterium lactatiformans | reverse complement strand
ATCACAAGATTTTCTTTATCAGAAGCAACCACCTGCCCGCAACTTGCTTCGGAAAGATTCGTTAAATAACCCGTTTCGCCTTCTTCATCGCCGGATTTCAGCACATCCGCCTGCCATATTTTGAACATTTTTCCTTCAAGATATGTATAAGCACTTGGCCACGGGATGCACGCCCTAACCTGTCTTTCAATCTCCGCTGCCGATTTTGAAAAGTCAATAAGGCCATCTTCTTTTTTCACCTGCTTAATGTAGCTGCTTTTTGAATCGTCCTGCGGAACCGGATTTATTGTTCCTTCCTCAAGTCCGTCAATTGTTTCGATTAGCATTTCCGAACCGAGCGTTTTTACTTTTTCTTCAAGCGTAAGCGGCGTTTCCTTTAAAGACATGCGGAATTTTTTTTGCATCAAAATATCTCCGGCATCCCATTTTGAAACAACTTTCATTATCGTTATGCCGCTGTATTCATCGCCGTTTAATATTGCTCCCCGAAACGGTGCCGCGCCTCTGTATTTCGGAAGCAGCGACGGATGAATATTTATGCAGCCGTAAGGTGTCATTTCAAGAAGCCTGTCCGGAAGCTTCTGCGCATAAGCAACCACAACAAAGATATCTGCGCCATAAGAATCAAGTTTTTCAAGCGCATCTTCGGAAGAAATCGATTCCGGCTGAAAGACTTCTATTCCGGCTTCCTTGGCACATATTTTGACACTCGATTCGACTAATTTGTGTCCTCTTCCGCTTTCCTTGTTGGGCTGTGTTACTGCAAGAACAACTTCGTGCTTTGAATTTATAAGCTTTTCAAGCACCGCCGCCGACATTTCGGGCGTTCCCATGAATATAACTTTCATTTATTCGTTTTCCTCTTCTTCATCACCGTAAAGCTCTTCGTTATCGATAAGCTTTCCTTCGACTTTGTCTTTATATAAGATTCCATCCATATGGTCGCATTCGTGGCAGATAGCACGTGCAAGAAGCCCCGAAGCTTCAAGCTCGTAGGGCTTAAGTTCCTTGTCAAATGCCTTAAGCTTTATATTCATCGGCCGTGTAACCGATCCCGATTTTCCAGGAATAGAAAGACATCCTTCATAGCCTGTCTGAGTTTCATCACCAATTACTTCTATTTCGGGATTTATGATAATGATATCTTCGCCCTCAACTTCGTTTCCTTCTTCGTCAAGGCTCGGCACATTCACTATCGCTATTCTTTTGAGTACACCCACCTGAACGGCGGCAAGTCCGACGCCGTTGTATTCTTTCAGATTTTCGCTCAAATCGTCGATAAGTTCCTTTGTTCTCGGTGTAATTTCCTTCACAGGTTTTGAAATTTTTCTCAAAATTTCGTCACCGTCAAATCTCATATTTCTGATTGCCATTTTTTCACCTTAATC
>CAVHKC010000007.1:0-415 GCA_963636455.1 Ruthenibacterium lactatiformans | reverse complement strand
AATGTTATCATCAGCTTTTTATCCGGGTTTTCCTCATAATAATTTTCAATAATATCCTTAATTTCTGTAAGATCTGCGTATTTTTCGGATTTTACATAAATTACTTTTCTGTATCTGTCGTTTATTCTGCCTATCGGCGCATTGGAAGGACCGATCTTTACTGTGTTTTCAGGCAGGCTTTTGTCCATCAGTTCAGAAACTATTTTACACTGCTTCGACAAGTTTTTTTCATCTTCAGAAGAAAATAAAATCCCCAGCATATTCATTGCCGGCGGATAACCCAAAAGATGCCTGAAATCCATTTCTCTTTCATAAAAACTTTTATAATCCTGAGCCGCTCCGAGATAAATTGCATAATTGTCCGGCGAATAGGTCTGTATTACAACTTCTCCCGGCTTTTCGGCACGACCTGCTC
>CAVHKC010000006.1:7994-17077 GCA_963636455.1 Ruthenibacterium lactatiformans | reverse complement strand
ATGTTACGCCGAATATTGCGCTTATTCCTTATCTTAGGGAGGCGGGCTTTGAAATAGAATATATGGGTTCATATGACGGGATCGAAAAAAGGCTTATAGAAGACATCAAAATCCCGTATTACGGAATCGATTCCGGAAAGCTCAGAAGATATATGTCCGTCAAGAATTTTACCGATCCGGCACATATTTTGAAGGGACGGCATGAAGCGGCAAAATATATGAAAGAAAAAAAGCCGGATATTGTTTTTTCAAAAGGCGGATTTGTTTCTGTGCCGGTGATTTCGGCGGCAGCGGCAAGTCATATTCCGGTTGTTATACATGAGTCGGATTTGACACCGGGCCTTGCAAACAAGCTTTCGATTCCAAAAGCGGAAAAAATCTGCTACAACTTCCCGGAAACAAAAAAATATTTGCCGGAAGGGAAATCGGTTTATACGGGGCTTCCTGTCAGAAGAGAGCTTTTTGAAGGGGATGCAAAGAAGGGATATGAATTTTGCGGATTCGCACAGGACAAGCCGCTGATAGTCGTGATAGGCGGAAGCTTAGGCTCGCTTGTCGTGAATGAGGCTGTAAGAAAAATCCTGCCGGAACTGCTTAAAGATTTTTATGTTGCGCATATCTGCGGAAAAGGAAAAACGGATGAAAGCATGGAGGATATTCAAGGATACAGGCAGTTCGAATATTTAAACGAAGAGCTGTCCGACCTTTTTGCGGCGGCGGATATTGTGATTTCAAGGGCAGGTGCAAATGTAATCTACGAAATTGCGGCACTGAAGAAACCTTCAATATTGATTCCGCTTGACACAAATGCGAGCAGAGGTGACCAGATTTTAAATGCCGACTCTTTCAAAAAGCGTGGATTCAGCGAGGTTTTGAGGGAAGCCGAGCTTACAGACGAAAGCTTGCTTGAAAAAATCAACGAAACAGAAAAAAACAAAGATATATATATCAAGGCATTAAGTGACGCAAAAAGCCGGGATTCCGCAAGGCTTGTGACAGATGTAATCATAGATGTGCTGAATAATAAAGGGTGATGCCGCATAGGTTGCCGCAGAAATAATAAGGAAGTTGAAAAAACCAACATTTTGCAGATAATAGAGAATGATTAGTTTAAAAAGGGGTCAAAAATGAAAGACGAAAATTGTATTTTTTGTAAACTTGCAAACGGGGATATTCCCACAATGTCACTATATGAAGATGAAGACTTCAATGTGATTTTTGATGCAGGACCTGCAACGCTCGGCCATGCGCTTGTTTTGCCGAAGGCACATTTCACAAACATCTATGATATAGATGAAGAAACGCTGGCAAAAGCACATAAGCTTGCAAAGAAAACAGCCTGTGTGCTCACGGAGGTTTTTAAGGCGGACGGTGTCAATATTCTTCAAAATTCAAATGAATGTGCGGGGCAAAGCGTGTTCCATTTTCATATCCATGTGATACCGAGATATAATGACGACCATGCAATAAAATTCTGGACACCCAAGAATCAGGAAGAGGAAACATTGAAAAAGGCCCTGGAAGAAAGTAAGGGAAAAATTTGAATTTAAGAGCTTGTTTGAATTTTGCTATTGAAAAAGGCACATCATTGTGCGATAATTTCTTTGCATTAAAAAAAATATTAATTTTTTAGGAGGCGGAAATGGAAATTTATGCTAATGCTTATTACACATATGAACCCGGTGATTTCGTTATCTTAACTACCGGTGATGTTGTATGCGTAAAAGGTTATGACGAGGGTGCTAAGCACTACACAGTTACGGATGCCACAACAGAAGGCGATGTTTACAATCACAAATTTGTTGATTGCGGAACAAATGAAAGAACTGTACCGGCATCATTTGTGTATATGCCTGTTCATCAGGAATATACAATCAAACATGACTGACAGTTTACTCAGGCAAAAGAAAGCGGCGGAAACAATGTTTCCGCCGTATTTTTTTTAAGCAGTCAGCGTTTTCTCGATTTTATGCTTCCGCAAAAGGCAAAGCTTAAAAGTATTCCAAAGATAAGTCCTGCGATATGGGCTGCCGCATCGACTTGCGTTCCCGAATACATAATATTTGAATACAACAGAAAGACAACCACGATGGCGATTCTTGTCATCATTCTTTTTGAGCCGATATTCCCTCGGTTTTTTGCGGTAAGATAAAGTATGATTCCGATGACACCGTAGATTGCGCCGCTTGCACCCGCCGAGACTGTATTTATATCGGAAAGCATATAATATGCGCAGGAAAACAAGCTTGCGGCAATTCCCGAGAGCATGTATATAAGGAAAAATCTTAGGTGCCCGACACCTCGTTCGGCCTGAGTTCCGGCAAAAGCCAGATAAATCATATTGCCGCCCAAATGCACAAGCCCAAAATGCATGAACATGCTTGTGACGAGGCGGTAGAATTGGAAATCCTTGAAAACCGAATAACCGTAGTTGGCGCCCATTGACCACATATACTGCGCATCCGAGGTGTCGCCAAGCGATGCAAGCACAATGAAGTAGATTACATTTGCAAGTATCAAAGCCACGGTAACATAAGGAAAGTTCTTTTTATCCTTAAGAGCGGCTTTTATATCGAACGGGTTGTCTGAAAGGCGTGAATTCTTGATTGTAAGCTCAAGTCCGTATCTGAAACCGTAAAAATCATCAGGCTGATTTTCGTATATCAAAAGCTTTCTGTTCAAAGAATCCGCAAGCCAGACACTTATATGGTCAAGCTGCGCCATGTATTTGTCGCGTGAGGGATTGTCGGTTATAACAATAAAAAGAATCTTTGCCTCTTTGGGGTAGGATACGGATGATAAAAGATTTGAATTCACCGTGGCAATAAGGTTTGAATTCCAAATCTGTCGGTTGTCGTTGTCCATCAGAACGACAAAAACTTCGTCGGTGCCGGCGGAGTTTTTCATGACGGTAATACCCGGAATATTGGTTTGTATCAAAAGGAAATTCTGCTGTCCGAAGAATCCTCGTATATCATTGCTCAACATGCGGCTATTTTACCATTGAAAGAGTGTGTTTACAATGATTGGGGTACCTGTTATATAAATTTATGGAATAAATATTATTAGCATGCAATACATGGGAAACTTCATACCATTCTACCCAGGAGGCAACAAAAAATGAAATGCACCGAATATGGACAAGTTGCACAAATTTTCGCATAATGTGTAAACAATGTCGTAAAAAAGCTCTATTGCCAAAATTATTTCAAATAATTAAAATAAGCGCAAAATATTTTTGGGAGCGGAAAATGTTTGTATTTAAATACAACAGTTTTAATATGAACACCGAGGATGCATGTACTTGTACATATGCACCATTCAGTTTCTGTGCCTTCAATAATGTTTTCGATTTCAAGGACACTGCCGCAAAGACTGTGTCTTTTTTTGTTATTGCTCTGCTAAATTTTTACATACGAATTACAAATCCTGTTGTCATTAAGGCAGCGGGGGCAGTCGAAGGCTGAAAGCATAAGCAAAGTTATAATAAGATTACAAACTTTTTATAAAAATTACGGCTGTGCTTTTGGCATAGCCGTTTTTATTATCAAAAAAGCAGAAAACACTATTAAAGGAACAGTTGAGTCGGGATTTGAGTTTTCCGTTTAACCTTAAGAAACCATGAAAAGGAGAAAAATCATGAAGAATTTGAAAAGATTTTTGTGTATCGCTCTTGCGCTTATTATGGCGGCATTTTGCCTTTCAGCCTGCGGCGGCGACAGCAATACGACAACAGCAGGCGGTGATGGTACAGAAACCACCACAACAAGCGGCAGCACGGCAACAGGAACGGCGTTCAAGATCGGCGGAACAGGCCCGCTTACAGGCGGCGCAGCTATTTATGGAAACGCAGCAAAGAACGGTGCGCAGATTGCAGTTGACGAAATCAACGCACTCGGCGGAGATATCCAGTTCGAGCTTAACTACCAGGATGATGAGCATGATGCAGAAAAGGCAGTTAATGCCTACAACTCACTTAAAGACTGGGGTCTTCAGCTTTCACTTGGCTCGGTAACATCAACACCTGCAGCAGCAACAGCTTCCGAAGAATATGCAGATCGTATCTTCACTCTCACACCTTCGGCATCTGCACCGGCTGTAACAAGCGGAAAAGACAATGTATTCCAGATGTGCTTTGCAGACCCCAACCAGGGAACAGCTTCAGCACAGTATATTAAGGAAAAAAATATCGGAACAAAGATTGCCGTAATCTATCAGAACGATATCGATTACTCAAAAGGAATCTATGATACATTCAAGACAGAAGCAGAAAAATTAGGACTCAATGTTGTTTCTGTAACAACATTCACGGCAGACACGCAAAGCGACTTCACTGTTCAGCTTACAGAAGCAAAGAATGCAGGCGCTGACCTTGTTTATCTTCCTATCTACTACACACCGGCTTCTCTTATCCTTCAGCAGGCAAAAGCAATGGGATACACGACAAAGTATTTCGGCGTTGACGGAATGGACGGAATCCTTACACTTGAAGGATTTGACAAATCACTTGCAGAAGGCGTAATGCTTCTTACACCGTTCAATGCGGATGCAACTGATGAAAAGACAACATCTTTCGTTACAAAATACAAAGAGCTCTATGGAGATACTCCGAACCAGTTCGCAGCAGATGCATATGACTGCATTTATGCTTACTATCAGGCAATTCAGGCATCGGGTGCCACACCTGATATGACAGCACAGGAACTTTGCGATATCATGATCAGCACATTCACAAGCGCAGACTTCACATTCAACGGTCTTACAGGTGAAAATATGACATGGGATGCAACAGGCGCAGTAAGCAAAGCACCTAAGGGCATGGAAATCAAGAACGGAGCTTATGTAGGTCTTGACTAATTAATGCAAAAATTGATAAACTGACATTTTGAAACAGGGCTGCACGCTTTATGCGTGCCCCTGTTTGTACAGATTTTTGGTCGTACCTGAAAAGCGCCTATTTTATAAGATTGACGTTTTTCAGGTACGATAATAAAAGAAAGAGGTGTATAAACATGACTTTCCTCACCTATGTAATAGGAGGATTAAGCCTTGGAAGTGTATATGCGATAATTGCGCTCGGTTATACAATGGTTTACGGTATAGCCAAAATGCTTAACTTTGCTCACGGCGATATCATCATGGTCGGAGCTTATGTCTGCTTTTTGACGACGACAAACCTTGGCTTCAGCCCGGTTATCGGCGTTATTCTCGCGATTATTATTTGTACGGTTCTCGGTATAGTAATAGAAAAACTGGCATACAAGCCGCTTAGAAACATCAGCTCGCTGGCGGTTCTTATTACGGCAATCGGTGTCAGCTACTTTCTGCAGAATGCCGCACAGCTTCTTTGGACACCGAACCCCAAGGTATTCCAGTCTATAATTCCCGGAAGTCTTTCACTTGCGGGCGGAAAGCTTCAGATTTCATGGATTTCAATCGTCACAATCGCAGTCTGCGTTGTGGTTATGATCGGGCTTATGGCTTTCATCAGCAAATCAAAAATGGGAAAAGCAATGCGTGCGTGCTCGGAAGACAGGGGCGCCGCACAGCTTATGGGCATTAATGTCAACCTGACGATTTCAGTTACATTCGCAATCGGTTCGGCATTGGCTGCCGTTGCCGGTGTTCTTATGTGTTCGGCATATTCGACACTGCTTCCGACAACCGGTTCAATGCCCGGCATCAAAGCCTTCACGGCAGCGGTTTTCGGCGGAATCGGCTCAGTTCCCGGCGCAATGATCGGCGGACTTCTGATAGGCATTATCGAAACATTTGCAAAAGCATATATTTCAACGGAACTTTCGGATGCCATCGTTTTCCTGGTACTTATTATAGTTCTTGTTGCTAAGCCCACTGGTATTTTGGGCAAGCAGATTCATGAGAAAGTGTGAGGTGGTCAATATGAAAAACATTTCAAAAAACACCCGTACAAATATCATGACATACGGAACGGTAATCATCGCATATCTCCTGATTCAGCTCATTTTGCCCGCATGCGGAGTAAAAATAAGTTCTTCCCTTTCGGGGCAGCTTGTTCCCATCTGCGCATATATAATCATGGCACTTTCGCTCAACCTTACGGTAGGTATTTTGGGTGAGCTCTCACTTGGCCATGCAGGATTCATGAGTATCGGCGCATTCACGGGTGCGGTAACTTGCAGCGCACTTGCGGGAAGCGTGGAATCTCCGATTTTAAGACTTGTAATTGCGCTTTTTGTCGGTGCTTTCTTTGCAGGAATCTTCGGTTTCCTTATCGGAATCCCGGTTTTAAGACTGCAAGGCGACTATCTTGCAATCGTTACGCTTGCTTTCGGTCAGATAATCAAAACCATTGTTACAAACCTCTATGTCGGAGTTGATTCAAAGGGGCTGCATGTAAGCTTCCTCACAAGCTCAAGCGAACTGGGGCTCGAAGAAGGCGGAAAGGTCATTATAGACGGGCCCGTAGGCGCAACGGGGCTTGAAAAAATATCCACGTTCACAATAGGTGTGATACTTATAATAATCACATTGATCATAATACTTAACCTTGTTCACAGCCGCACAGGCCGTGCAATTATGGCACTTCGTGACAACAGAATAGCGGCAGAAAGCGTCGGTATTCCAATCACAAAATACAAGCTTTTGGCATTCACCGTTTCTGCGGCACTTGCAGGCGTTGCGGGTGTTCTCTTTGCAATGAACTACACAACAGTCGTTGCAAGCAAGTTCGACTTCAACACTTCAATACTCATCCTGGTATTTGTTGTTTTGGGCGGACTCGGAAATATGTGGGGCTCGATTATCGCAGCTACGGTGCTTACGATTCTGCCTCAAGTCTTAAGAGCTGTGGACAACTATCGTATGCTTATATATGCGATTATCCTTATAGTAGTTATGCTCCTTACAAACAACGACAAAGCAAAGGCCTTTGTCCATAAAGTCGGTGAGGATATCAAAGGTCTGTTCAGGAGCAAAGCTTCGAAAGGAGGAAAAGCCTGATGTATAAAAGAAGTGAAAAACCCAAACTTGTTCCGGTGCCTTCACCCAACAAGATTCCGGAAAGAGATATAGACAAACTTCCTGTTCTCGAAGCAAGGCATATAGGAATCAGCTTCGGCGGACTTGCCGCAGTTGAGGATTTTGATATGGCAATCGGCCGCACCGAAATTGCTGGACTTATCGGCCCTAACGGTGCAGGAAAGACAACGGTATTCAACCTTCTCACAAAGGTTTATCAGCCGACAAAGGGAACGATCATGCTTGACGGCAAGGATACGCACGGCATGAATACCGTTCAGGTAAATAAGGCGGGAATTGCCAGAACATTTCAGAACATAAGGCTTTTTTCGAATCTTTCAGTTGAAGACAATGTCAAACTCGGAATGCACAATTCCATAAACTACGGAATGTGGTCTTCCATTTTCCGCATGCCGAAATATTGGAAATATGAAAAAATGGCACACGAAAGGGCAATGGAACTGCTTTCGATTTTTGATATGCAGGATACCGCAAATTATATTGCGGGTTCACTGCCTTACGGTGCCCAAAGGCGTCTTGAGATCGTAAGAGCATTGGCGACGAACCCCAAAATCCTGCTTCTTGACGAGCCCGCGGCTGGAATGAACCCTTCGGAAACCTCCGAATTGATGGAAAATATTGTAAAAGTAAGAGATACATTCGGCATAGCTATTCTGCTTATCGAGCATGATATGAATCTTGTCATGGGAATCTGCGAAGGAATTTGCGTTCTTAATTTCGGCAGGATTATCGCAAAGGGAACGCCTGAAGAAATTCAGAACGACCCGGCGGTTATCGAGGCATATCTCGGAACAAAGAAGGAGGGATAGGAATGCTTCTGAAGGTAGATGATATACAAGTTTACTATGGTGCAATACATGCAGTCAAAGGAGTATCTCTTGAAGTAAACGAAGGTGAAATCGTTACTCTTATCGGTGCAAACGGCGCCGGAAAGAGCACAATATTGAATACTATTTCCGGAATTTTGCGTGCAAAATCAGGCACGATAACATTTATGGACAAAAATATCGGACAGGTTGCACCCAACAAAATTGTTGAGATGGGGCTTGCGCAATGCCCGGAAGGACGCCGTGTTTTTGCTCAGATGACAGTCAAAGAAAATCTTGAGATGGGCGCTTTCACAAGAGCAAACAGCAAAACGCCCGAAAAGCTCGAAAAAATATACGAAACATTCCCGAGATTAAAGGAACGCTATAATCAGGAAGCGGGAACACTTTCGGGCGGCGAGCAGCAGATGCTTGCAATGGGCAGAGCCATCATGAGCGAGCCGAAGCTTCTTATGCTTGACGAGCCGTCCATGGGACTCGCACCAATTCTGGTAGAACAGATTTTTGATATAATAAAAACGCTTCACAAAGCGGGAACGACCATTCTTTTGGTTGAGCAAAATGCTCAGATGGCACTTTCTATCGCAGACAGGGCATATGTTCTTGAAACGGGAAGAATCAGTGTTTCGGGAACAGGTGCGGAACTTGCAAGCAGCGACGAAATCAGAAAAGCATATCTTGGCGGCTGATTTAAGAGCGAAGCCAAAACAGGAGGATCACAGAATATGGCAGAGATAACCGCAAAAACACCGTGGAAGGATTATCTTGGTGAATTACCGTTACACCTGGATTATTTCGAGGGTACAATGTACCAGGCAGTAAAGAATATTGCGGAAAAATACCCCAACAACATAGCATTTGACTTTATGGGTTCGCAGACAACCTACAAAAAAATGCTCAGTGAAATAAACAGGTGCGCAAAGTCCTTGAGAACGCTCGGCATTCGCGAGGGAGACAAGGTGACAATTGCTCTGCCCAACTGCCCGCAGGCTATATACAGCCTTTATGCCCTAAACTGCATCGGCGCTGTTGCAAATATGATTCATCCTCTTTCGGCAGAGAAAGAAATAGAATTTTATCTTAATTTTTCCGAGAGCGTTTCGGTAATAACGCTTGACCAGTTCTATGGAAAGTTTGAGGCAGTAAGACCGCAAACGAAGATCGTCAATGTCGTTCTTGCAAGCGTCAAAGACGAGCTTTCAAGAACCATCCGTGCCGGATATATGCTGACTGAAG
>CAVHKC010000006.1:0-7984 GCA_963636455.1 Ruthenibacterium lactatiformans | reverse complement strand
GTAATCCGCTGGAACGAGTTCATGAACATCGGTCATGCATGTTTCTGGAAATACGAGGTGGACAGAAAGGCAGACGATACGGCAGTAATCCTTTACTCGGGCGGCACAACGGGAACAACGAAGGGAATCGAGCTTACAAACAAAAACTTCAATGCTTTGTCGGCGCAGATTGTCGGCGTGAATCCGATGTTCAGACCGGGTGATAAAATGCTTGCCGCAATGCCCACATTCCACGGATTCGGCCTCGGAGTCTGCATTCATTCCATGCTTGCGCAGGGCGGAAGGTGCGTATTGGTGCCGAGGTTTACGCCAAAGAGTTATGCCAAGCTGATGGTTAACAAGAAATGCAATTTTGTTGCCGGGGTTCCGACGCTTTATGAGGCACTTTTAAGACTGGATAACTTTGAAAAAGCTGACTTGAGCCACCTGAAAGGCGTTTTTTCGGGTGGAGATTCACTTTCCGTCGAGCTTAAGAAAAAGCTGGACAAGTTCCTTTATGACCATAAAGCACCGGTTCAGGTTCGTGAAGGATACGGTACAACAGAAACCGTCACGGCATGCTGTCTTACACCGCCCAAAATGTTTAAGGAAGGAAGCATAGGGGTTCCTTTCCCCGATACATATATAAAAATTGTCGAGCCGGACACGGACAGGGAACTTCCCTACGGGGAAGAGGGTGAAATCCTGCTTTCGGGCCCTACGATGATGAAGGGATATATGAACAATCCCGAGGAAACAGCCAGGACTCTCCGCACCCACGCTGACGGCCTTACATGGGTTTATACAGGAGATTTGGGAAGCATGGATGAAGAAGGTTTTGTATACTTCAAGGGCCGTGCAAAGAGAATGATTGTAAGTTCGGGATATAATATATATCCGGCTCAGATGGAAAATGTTTTGGATGCGAATAAAATGATTTCGATGAGCTGCATCATAGGTGTGCCGGACTCATACAAAATGCAGAAAGTCAAAGCTTTTGTTGTTTTAAATCCGGAATATCCGAAAAATGAGGACACGTGGCTTAAAATCATGGCTTACTGCAAGAAGAATTTTGCAAAATATGCGATGCCTTATGATATAGAATTCAGAGACGAGCTTCCGAAGACGCTTGTCGGAAAGGTCGCATACAGAGTTCTTGAAGAAGAAGAACTTGAAAAAATCGCAAGGGCGGCCGAACATCTGGATGATGAAGAGTCGGATGAATAAAAATACTAAGAAAAGGCGAGGAAATGAGTAAAATACATCCCGTGTGGAGCCAAAAAAGAAAATGGGGAGACCGCTTTGACGGAACATTGATAAAGAAGCTTGATCCCATGCATGTCATCACGCCGATACTTTATCCCAATCGCTGCGATAATGAGGCGTTCTTCTCCGCAAAGATAGATATAACCAATCTCAGGGCATATGTGAAAAAGAAAAACTCGGAGGAAGAACTTGTCAAATATTCTGTTTTTCAGGTTATCGTGTGTGCCGTAATGAAGCTTATGACAATTCGCCCAAAGCTTAACAGGTTTGTGGCGAATCGTCTTATGTATCAAAGAAAGGAGCTTACGGCTTCTTTTGTTGTGAAGAAGATGTTTTCGGACGAGGGTGCTGAGGCACTTGCAATCATAAGCGCAGAGCCGGATGACAATATCGAAACGATTCACAGAAAAATTTCCGAGCAGATAACATCAAGCCGCAGCGACAAAGTCGACAAATCATCGGAAAGCATGGATATAGTAAGCCGAATGCCGAGGAGAATGACAAGGCTTTTCTGCGAGATTATCTGTTTTTTGGATAAAATCGGACATTGCCCGAAGGGTCTTATCGACACGGATCCGTATTACACTTCGGTTGTGCTTACAAACCTTGGCTCAATAGGGCTTCCGGCAGGTTATCATCATTTGACAAATTGGGGAACAACTTCCGTTTTTGTTGTTATCGGTGAAATCAAAAAGCATGAGGTGACGCTTGAGGACGGTACAAAAGAAATGCACGAAATGATTGATTTCGGAATGACAATTGACGAAAGGCTTGCGGACGGATATTATTATGCAAAGTCGTTAAGGCTTTTGAAATATCTTCTTCAGAAGCCCGAACTTTTGGAAAGGCCGCTGTCCGAAGAAGTGACCTGCACGGACAAAAAGTAGATTGTCAAATCATACGGAGTTTGTTATGACGAATTTGCGCGAAATCAAAGAATATCTGAAAGAAAATCCTGCCACTTTTGCGGCGTATGTCTGCAGAAATACCGCAGAATACAGGCTGATTGAATCCGAAAAAAAGGGTATTGCGCCCATAATGGAAAAGCTTGAAATCAGAGCGAATTATTTTCGTGAAGCATATGTCGGAGACAGGGTAATCGGGAAAGCAGCTGCAATGCTGCTTGTTGCTTCGGGAGTGCGTGCGATTTATGCCGATGTTATGAGCGAACATGCAAAAAAATTCATTGACGAGGTGATGTATGACAGGACACTCGGAAGGAATAATGCCAGAATTGTCGAATATGAGGCAAAAAAGAAGGTTCCGTTCATAGAAAACCGCCTGCACACGGGAATGTGCCCAATGGAAAGTGCTGTGCTTGAGCTTGAAGACTACAACATGGCTTATGAAATATTAAAGAAAAAATTATCCGAAAGGTAAGCATATAATGGACAAAGGAAAATATTATATTACAACGGCGATTGCATATACATCGGGAAAACCGCATATCGGGAATACTTACGAGGCTGTTTTGGCAGATGCAATTGCAAGATTCAGAAGAATGGAAGGCTATGATGTCCGCCTGCAGACGGGAACGGACGAGCATGGGCAGAAGATTGAAAAGAAAGCAACGGCAGCGGGAATAACTCCAAAGGAGTTTGTTGACGGTGTTGCTGGAGAAATAAAACAGGTGTGGGATCTTATGAACACATCTTATGACAGATTTATAAGAACCACGGATGAAGATCACGAAAAGCAGGTTCAGAAAATCTTCAGGCGTCTTTATGACAAGGGCGACATCTATAAAGGATATTATGACGGACTTTACTGCACAGAATGCGAGGCTTTCTACACCGAAACCCAGGTGGAGGATGGGAAATGCCCCATTTGCGGGGAGCCTGTTCATCCGGAAAAGGAAGAGTGCTATTTCTTCAAGATGAGTAAATATGCCGACAGGCTTATCGAGCATATCGAAACGCACCCGGAATTCATACGGCCTGAATCACGCAAAAACGAGATGATGAACAATTTCTTAAAACCGGGTCTTCAGGATCTTTGTGTTTCAAGAACATCGTTCAAATGGGGAATCCCCGTGGATTTCGACCCGAAGCATGTAATATATGTGTGGATAGATGCGCTTTCAAACTACATCACTGGCCTTGGCTACGATGCGGACGGAAATTCGGATCCGCTGTTTGAAAAATATTGGCCTGCAGATTTGCATTTGATTGGTAAGGATATCCTTCGTTTCCATACAATTTATTGGCCGATTATGCTGATGGCGCTTGATTTGCCCCTCCCTAAGCAGGTTTTCGGGCATCCGTGGCTTTTGGTGGGCGAAGGCAAGATGAGCAAATCAAAAGGCAATGTTATTTATGCGGATGATTTGGCGAAAATTTTCGGAGTCGATGCGGTAAGATATTTTGTGCTTCACGAAATGCCTTTTGAAAATGACGGCACGATTTCGTGGGAGCTTATGGTTGAAAGAATGAATTCCGACCTTGCCAATACGCTTGGAAATCTTGTGAACAGAACGATTGCCATGTCCAACAAGTATTTCGGCGGAATTGTTGAAGATAAAGGTGTTTGCGAATCGGTAGACGAGGACTTGAAAGACACAATATGCAAGGTCAGAGACCTTGCCGTTGCACGGATGGAAGGGCTGCATGTGGCAGATGCGATGACGGAAATCTGGACAATCTTCAAAAGGTGCAACAAATATATTGACGAGACAGAACCGTGGCTGCTTGCCAAAGATGAAGCAAAGAAGGACAGGCTTGCGACGGTGCTTTACAATTTGATTGAAGGAATTACAATCGGTGCATCGCTTATTGCGCCTTTTGTGCCCGAAACCTCGGCAAAAATTCTTGACCAGCTTAATACGCAGGCAAGGGAATTTGATGATATGGACAAATTCGGACTTTACCCTTCAAAGAATAAGGTCTGCGAAAAACCCGAAATTCTTTTTGCAAGAGCCGACATAAAAGAGGTGCTTGAAAAGGTTGAAAAAGCCCAATAAAACCGAAGGCATAAGATAAGTCAAACCGTTTTGGAATACGGAAAATAAAGAAAAGAGAATTACTAATGGAACTGATTTTTGACAGTCACGCACATTATGATGATCATGCATTTGACAAAGACCGGGAAGAGCTTCTTGCCGGTCTTTCAAGTAACGGTGTCGGATATGTGATGAATGTGAGTGCACGAATGGACGAGATAAAAGATTCGGTGGCGCTTGCCGAAAAATATGATTTTATATATGCTGCGGCAGGTGTTCATCCGACGGAAGTGTACAGCCTTTCAGAAAGTGATGTTTGCGAGGTTGAAAAGGCTCTTTCACACCCGAAAGTTAAAGCAGTCGGTGAAATAGGCCTGGATTATCATTTTGACGACACAGACAAAACAAAGCAGAAAAAATGGTTTGAAATGCAGGCAGACATTGCATTGAAGCACAATATGCCGGTTATAATACATTCAAGAGATGCGGCAGCGGACACATTGGAAATGGCAAAAGCGATGAGCCTGCGTGATACAAGGTGTGTTATGCACTGCTTTTCTTATGAACCCGAAATGGCAAAAATCTATTTGGATATGGGCTTTTATATCGGTGTCGGTGGTGTTGTTACCTTCAAAAACGCAAGGAAGCTCAAGGAAACGGTTGAGTATATGCCGGCTGACAGAATTCTTTTGGAAACGGACTGCCCATATCTGGCGCCTGCGCCGCACAGAGGCGAGAGAAACGATTCAACGCTGATAAAATATGTTGCGGATGAAATAGGCAGGATAAAGAAAATGAATGCGGAAGATGTCATTGCCATTACGGCAGAAAATGCGATGAAAATGTACGGGATAGCGGATAAGTAAGACGAGCATAAAGTATGGATGTCGCACATGATAAATACAAATGAAATTTTAAAAAAATACAATTTTCCGATAAGAAAGCAGTACGGGCAGAATTTCCTTACAGACATAAATGTTTTGGAAGGAATTGCAGATGCCGCTCAAATTACGAAAGACGATATTGTGATTGAAATCGGCCCGGGTCTCGGAGCACTTACAGGCCTTCTTTGCGAAAGGGCAAAAGCGGTTGCGGCCGTTGAAATCGACAAAATGCTTATTCCAATTTTGAACGAGACAATGGCAGAATATGAAAATTTTCTGCTTGTGAATGAAGATATTTTGAAGGTCGATATTTCAGAGCTGATAAGCAAAATTTGGGAAATGGCAAACAACGGTCGGGAAAGAATTTCGGAAGAAGGCACAGGGAAAATCCTTGAGGGAAGTTTTATTGAAAATCCGGATAAGATTTTTGAAAAGACACGGCAAAAGGTGAAAGTTGTTGCCAATCTGCCATATTACATAACAACACCGATAATCATGCAGCTTCTTGAAAAAGAGGAAAATATTGATTCCATAACGGTTATGATTCAAAAAGAAGTTGCACAGCGGATGAAGGAAGGACCGGGAAGCAAGGCATACGGTGCCTTAAGCCTTGCGGTTCAATATTATTCAAAGCCGCATATAGATTTTATTGTTTCAAAGAATTGCTTTATTCCAAAGCCCGAGGTGGATTCGGCAGTCATAACGCTTGATATTTATAAGCCTGAGGAACGCCCAGTTAAGGCAAAGGATGATACTTTGATGTTCAATATTATCCGAGCGGCTTTCAACCAAAGGAGGAAAACTTTGGTTAATGCGCTGGCAAATGCGCAAAATCTGAATATTTCAAAAGAACAGACAATGCAGGCCTTAAGAAATATAGGAAAGAGTGAAACCGTAAGGGGAGAGGCACTCACACTCGAAGAGTTTGCAAGGCTTTCGGATGAATTAAATTCTTAAAAAAATTAATCAAATGAACATCTTTAATAAGAATAAATCTCTGTTTTGTTAAACTTATTAAAAATCTCAAGAAAAAATATAAAAGCTGCCAAATCGGCAGCTTTTAAAGTTAATATCACATCGCAAGCCTGCGAAGGCTCAGCTTTTATTCAAAAATAAACAAGTATATTAATAAAAAACCAGAAGTAAATCTTCTACAGATTAAGCGTCACAACCCTCCCGGAGGCTTCGTAAGGCGCATATTTTACACCGGCAGAATCGAGCATGCGTTTCGAAGCGACAACGCCCGGGGTGTCGGCATATTTATCATCTGCATAAATCAATGTTTTAATTCCGGCCTGGATTATGGCTTTGGCACATTCGTTGCACGGAAACAATGTAACATATATTTTTGAGCCCTCAAGACTTCCGCCGCGGTAATTCAAAATTGCATTCAGCTCGCTGTGAGTAGAATAGTAGTATTTGCAGTGGTCGGGCGTGTTGTCGTCCTTTTCCCAGGGGAAATCCTCATCGGAACAGCCGATGGGAAGTCCGTTATATCCTATCGAAAGTATTTTGTTGTCGCCGCTTACTATGCAGGCGCCGACTTGAGTGGACGGGTCTTTTGAACGCTGCGCCGCAAGCATTGCAACGCCCATGAAATATTCATCCCAGCTTATGTAATCTTTTCTTTTGTTGCTCATGGTCAAATATCGGGAAAGAACCGATTCCTTTCATAATTTAGCTGTTAATTTTGTGAACTTTTTTGCAGAATATGTGGAAACAGTGATGTTCACATCGGCAATATTATTTTTCATTTTCCATTTCGGCGATTTTCTTCAGCCT
Organism: Ruthenibacterium lactatiformans; assembly: GCA_963636455.1. GTDB lineage: Bacteria > Bacillota > Clostridia > Lachnospirales > Lachnospiraceae > RGIG5612. The sequence continues at coordinate 1,135 of CAVHKC010000006.1, read as the reverse complement.
TCGTATGTGATTTTCACCCTCCGAAAACGGAGTTTTAAGGAAGATGTCAATATATTCTGTGACCGTGGGAAGGTCAAGCACACGCGCACCAAGGCAGATTATGTTGGCATCGTTGTGTTCTCTTGTCATTTGCGCCGAGAACGCATCACCCACAACAGCTGCACGGATACCTTTGACTTTGTTTGCTGCAATGCTCATTCCGATTCCCGTTCCGCAGATCAAAATGCCATATTCGGCACTGCCGCAAGCAACAGCCTCGGCGACTTTTTTTGCAAAATCAGGGTAGTCGCATGAGTCGGTTGAATAGGTGCCGAAATCCTTTACTTCAAGGCCCTTTTCTGTAAGATGTGAAACCACGGCATTTTTGTATTCAAAGCCTGCGTGGTCATTTCCGATTGCTATCATATTAAAACCTCTTTCTGCCGCTTGGTACGGCTAATTATGTCAGAATAATTTTTTTGCAAGTACTTCCAATGAACGGTCAAGGACGGTGTAGACATCGGCATATTCGGAAACCGTTTTGCCTGGCTGAAATTTGATATCGCCGTGTTCGCCTATATATTCACGCAGAGTGAAGACGTTTGCAGCTTCTGCATATTTTGAATATGCCTTATGCTTGCTGTCGTTATCGAGCGCAAGCACAAGCGTGTCCTCCGCAAAATCCGCATTTGTCATCTGAACTGCGGCATGATCCGAAAGCGAAAGCTTGTTTTCGCAGGCGATCTCTGCGGCTTTTTGATTTGCAGGCTCCGGGAAAAGAACGACATTGCCTCGCGAAATAACATGCAGGCAAGACGCAGGCTTCCCGCTGCATTCAAGCTTTTGCTTCAGAAGCGTTTCGGCAAGCGGGCTCCAAAAAGTGTTTTCTTCATCCAAAAAAATTATCTTTTTATATTTCATGCGTTTATATTGTATTACAGCCCTTCGTGTTCATTTGGAACAAGATAATGAAGAGCCTGCTTTGATAAAACTATTCAAATACATTTATATTTAATTTTTCGGAAAGCTCAGCTTTCAAGATGCTTCCTTCCCTCAAAATTTTCAAATTTCCGTTTTTATATTCGGCAACGGTAGAGGCAACGCCCAAAGGGCAGTTTCGCCCTTTGATTATGATATCAACTTTTCCGTTTAAAGC
>CAVHKC010000005.1:0-17394 GCA_963636455.1 Ruthenibacterium lactatiformans | reverse complement strand
TTCATACATAGTATGAAAAACCGCTTCTGACACAGTTTCTTTCCCAAAATATTTATCTTTAATCTCAATTAATTCTTCCTGTAAATACATCTAATCACCCTATAAACGCACTATATACATTTGCTAAAAATAATCCAATGTAATTATAAAGCTAAAAATCAAAATTGCAACTCATAGGGCAATTGTCCTCCTTGGGGCTCAATCAAATCCTATCGATTGTTCTGCCAAAAAATAAATGTTTGTGTATATTTCAAGCTATATACAAAAGCTGCTTATTTCCTTTAATTATAAAGAAAATCAGCTTTGGAGGAGGACTTTTCCACAGCTGATTTTAAATATATTTTGCTATTTGAATATTTAATATTAAATTTTCTTTAACATTCTGTGCTCAGGCAAAATGCTTTCGTTTCACACAAAATTATTTCGCAAACTATATAAGGTTGCACCTATCTATGATTGGTATCCTTCCTTATACAACTTCACATATTCTCTGGTAAGATCTGTCGCCGTTTTTGAATATGCCACCGGGTCAAGCATTGATTCAATTTCTTCCGGTGTAAAGTGTTCATTAACCCGCTTGTCTTCTTCTAAAAGCTTTGCAAGAGGAATATCTTCTCTTACCGCTTTCACAGATAACTGTGTTATTATATCTTTCGACGACATCTTTCCGATCTTTTTTCCAAGTTCAAGCATCACATGTTCAGACTGCATTGCTCCCTGAAGTATATCCAGATTTTTTCTCATTCGACTCTTATCAATATAAAGAGTGCTTACCATTTCCATTGCGCGGCTCAAAAGGTCTGCCATTGTAAGGCCGATATGTTCAAGGGTAGTACGCTCATCGTTAAAATGAACCAGATTATGTTCATGATCTATTGCCATACACTCAATACAATGCGCGGCATCGTATCTCAAATTTCTTGCATCGCCCATAATATGCTGACAATTAATCGGATTAATTTTATGAGGCATCGCTGATGAACCTACAAGACCTTCTCTGTATCCTTCGGACAGCTCTCTTATCTCGGTACCCATAAGGAGATATACTTCCTGAGCAATCCTTCCGAGCGTTCCTCCGACAATCGCCAGAATGCATGCGGCTTCGGCAAAGCGATCTCTTGCCGGGTGCCATGAAAATACAGGTGCTTTCAAACCGAGTTCCTCAGAAATCTTTGCCTCAAGTTCTTTTCCATGTCCTTCAAACGACGCCATTGTCCCGGCAGCTCCGCTGAACGTTCCGACAAAAATTCTTTCTTTTGCCTGTTCAAGCCTTTCTATATCCCTGTGAATCTCGTCAGCCCAAACGGAAGCTTTCCAGCCAAAAGTAATCGGAAGTGCCTGAATATTGTGAGTTCTTCCTGCCATTACGGTTTCTGCGTGTTCTTCCGCCAATGCAACAAGCTTATCGTCTATGTTTTTCAATACATCAATTGTAATATTCCAAAGTTTTTTCAGTGTCACCATTTTGGCAAGATCAACAATATCATGAGTTGTTGCACCGACATGAAGGTATTCTCCGGATGCACCGAGAGACTGTCTGAAAAGAGCAAGAAGCGGGACCAACGGATGTTTTGCCTCAATATATTTTTGTCTGTATACTTCAATATCTATATTTGAAACATCATCCTTTGCGGCAATATCTTCAGCAACATTTTTCGGAATTATTCCCATCTCCGCCTGACATTTTGCCAGCGCTGTTTCAACATCCATCCAAAGCTGAAGCCTTGACTTTTCCGAAAAAAGACTGCTTATCTGATCCTCTATATTTTGACTTTCCACTAAATTTTCCATGTTTATAAATCTCCTCGCTTGTCGCTTATATACAAATCTCTCTTTTAAACAACAGTACAGATGCCAAATCCGACATCTGTACTGCTGTTTATTGTTTAGAATTCCTAAACTAAAGGGATGATTCAGACGGTTTAATAAATTTTCCGTAACCACGGGCATCAACTACTTCGTCATGATCCATAATTACCTTGCCGCGAACAATTGTATATAAAGCTTTTCCGTGCATCTCGCGTCCGACATACGGAACACATTGATTTTTTAAATATACTTTGTCATCTTTGCTGATAGTCCAGTTCAGATTAGTATCGACTATTGTAAAGTCCGCATCCGTGCCGACAATATTTGAGCCCTTACGGGGATAGAATCCAAAGGCTTTGGACGCATTCACCGAAGTGATCTCAGCCAGTTTTTCAAGCGAATAATCGCCTTCCACAGCATGGCTAATCAACATCTGTCCAAAATAATCACCGTTTCCGAATCCCGCCGAGAACTTAGGATTATCATTTGCCTTTTGGTATTCTTCCACACTGTGCGGTGCATGGTCTGAACCGATTGCGTCAATTGTGCCGTCTCTTACACCTTCCCAGATTGCCTCAACATCAGGCTGAGCATCATGTGCACAAAGCAGCCATTCCTGGGTTGTCTTAGACCATATGTAATCTGACGGTTCTATCGAGGGCATGAACTCACAGCTTGAAAATACTTTCATATTTCCGCGCGCCTTTGTCCTTCTTACAAGTTCAATGAAGTCTTTATGCCAGGCATGCATTGCATACCAGTTCATTCCTGCATTTTCTGCAAGGAACGACAGCTGATAAGCTGCAGATGTCATTTCTTCATTTGTATATGTTCTCGGACGAACGTTCTCCATTTTCATCGGCAGTCCGTCGTCCTCAACGCTTTGCACAGCATGCTCATAGAAATACTGATCAAACGGATGCACAGAACAATATTTACCGGCTGCCGCACATTTTTTGAATGCCTCTGAAATTTTATATGTATCAAGTGTTCCGGCTGCGGTATTATAGGGATACGGAGCTTTCTTCTGGAATAATTTAAACCACGCAGCACCGTAATCAGCCATTTTCTTAACTGCTTCAGGATCATCTCCAATCGGACATCCCGGCGGGTTGAAATCTATAACCGCATTCGCTTCACCTGCTTCAATTTCCTGCTTGTAAGCATCCAATGTTAAAGGAACCGGGTCAAGATTCGGCTGAGGGCAAACCATCGTGATTCCGCTGTGTGCAAAAGCACGCGTGCCTGTATAAAAATCCTCTTTATGCGTAAATCCCGGTTCTCTTAAATGGCAGTGAATATCAATAAATCCCGGAAATACATGCATTCCTGCTGCATCAATAACTTTTTTTGCCTCTAATTCCTCACCCGGTGCAACCAATGCCGCAATCTTCTCGCCGTTTACGGCTACATCAAGTTTGTAAAATCCCTGCTCAGTATAAACCAAGCCATTTTTTATCAGAAGATCGTACATTATTTCCTCCCAACTTTTAAATCCTAATCTGTAAAATTCTTGCTGATACCATTCTATTTTTTATCCTGTCCGCAGACAAGGAATTCCTCTGTATACACGGTTATACCTCAGAATTTGGCTAAACTGCACAGAACTGCTGTATACAAGCAGCAACTCTGTCTTAGCCTTATAAAATTAAAGAGAAATTAAAAATGATCAGTAAGCTCTTAAATTTAACATTTCCCGAACTTCATTCGGCGTTGCCACACTTTTATTTGTCAGTTCAATAATTCTCCTTGTGCGTTCAACGAACTGAACATTGTGTTCAGCTTTTACTCCTCTGCTCAGATATACATTATCCTCAAATCCGACACGAACATGTCCGCCCATAGCCAATGTTCCCATTAGAATAGGCAAATGCGCTGCGCCAATACCAAATGCAGACCATGTTGCGTCAGACGGAAGAATATTCTTCATAAACATCAGATTCTCAACCGTTGCTTTAATACCGTTTTTCATTCCCATAACCATCTGAAAATGAGGTGGTCTTTCCAGAATTCCGTCATCAACCAATTTTAATGCCGTATAAATCATGCTTGGATCCATAACCTCAATTTCAGGCCTGATATAAAGTTCTTTCATACGGTCAGCCGCATCTTCCAGAAATTTCAGGCTGTTGTGAAAGACAAAATCTCCCGTAACATTCATTGAGCCTGCATCCAATGTTGCCATTTCCGGAAGAATGTCCAAAGGCTTAATGCGATCTTCATTTGACACTCCGAATCCGCCTGCCGTCGTCATGTTGATGACGATGTCGCATTTATCTCGCACACGCTTAACAGCCTCTTCGAATTTTTCATATGACATGGTTGCATTGCCCTCGTCATCTCTTACATGCAGGTGAAGAACCGATGCACCTGCTTTCCAACATTCATAAGCATCTTCTGCAATTTCTTCCGATGTGAAAGGAATATTTGGTGCTGAAGCTTTGCTTGTATTTGATCCTGTAGTAGCCACAGTTAAAATAACTTTATTGCTTAAATCGCTCATTGCTCTTTCTCCTAAACAAGTCTTATTTACATATAATGCTTTTTGAGAAGCTTAAGGGCACAAACATACACAACTATTGTTATTGCATCACCAATCAAAAGCGTACTCCATTGTCCTCCCATAGTCAGCATTGCACCTGCAAGAATGACTATAATCAGACCGAAAGCAAACTCAATCGTTCCTACAGCTCTTGTATACGCTGCTGCATCTGATACCATATCTTTGACATTGCCTGTCAAAAGGGCAGGATCAGATTTTTTTCTGATTTCCCTTCCTCTTGCGGCTATAAGTGCGCCTGCCATGACGTTCAGTAAAAACAATGCTATAAACATGCCGTACTCCTTGTTCTATTCAATCATCGTTTCAATCTGTTCCGGAAAGATTAATTCCACAGCTGTTTTTTCCTGTAACTCTTCCTTCGTTATTCCGGGTGCAATTGCTTTCACCTTAAGCCCGTCAGGAACAACTTCTATGATACAGTATTCAGTAACAATGAAATTTACCTGGTTTTTACAGGTCAGCGGGAATGTACATTTCTCCATGATTTTGGAACTTCCGTCTTTTGTGCAGTGTTCCATTGCAACTATCACTCTTTTGGCTCCCGTTGCCAAATCCATCGCTCCGCCCATGCCCTTCAGTCCTTTACCGGGGATATCCCAGTTGGCCATACTTCCGGTCTTGTCAACCTGCAATGCGCCGAGAATGGTTACATCCAAATATCCGCCCCTGATCATCCCGAAAGAAGTCTGGCTGTCAAAACAATACCCCGTAGGCTTCAATGTTCCGAAGCTTGTATCCGGTGCTATCAATGTAAGGATTTCCTCTCCAGGCTCTGCTTTCGGTCCTGCGCCTATTGTTCCGCATTCTGCCTGAATTCCGATTTCATCTTCATCTGTTATTAGTCCTGTCAGAAGATACGGAATACCGGCTCCGAGATTCACAAGGTCACCTTTTTTCAGGAGAGTTTTAACATTTTTTGCTATAAAAAGCTTTATATTATTCATATCGCACTCTCCTTTTTCGGAATCGGCACAAGCATGTCCACAAATATTGCCGGAACCATGATTTCATTATCAGCCATCTTACCGTTTTCAACAATTGCCTCTTCAGGTACTTCAACAATTGTAAAATCAGCGGCTGCAGGTATTACCGTATTGTAATTTCTACTGTTGTAGCTGAACATTAGATTGCCCTGTTTATCAGCTTTTTCAGCTCTGAGAATAGCAACCTCGGCGCGTATCGGAAGTTCAAGCAAATAGTCACGTCCGTTAATATTGATAATCTGCTTTCCTTCGGCTACAGGTGTTCCCAGACCTGTCGGTGTAAGAACTCCTCCAAGACCGAATCCTCCCGCACGCACACGCTCAACATAGGTGCCCTGTGGCATGCATTCTACCTGAAGAATTTCCTGATTTCTCTGATTTCCGATTTCCGGATTATTTGCTGCATGCGTAAGACGAATACTGCTGAAACGGTGTTCATTCAGCAATGCCGCAAAACCAAGCTGAAACGGCCTGTCTGCCGGCGCAACTCCAGAAGTGGTAAGATGAATATCCGTAACATCCGTTTCATGCAACCACTCCCAAAGCATTGTAGGGCAGCCGGCGGGTCCGAATCCGCCCGCTAAAAGATTCATTCCGGAATGAAAGTGAGATACAACTTCTTCGCGGTTTAAAGCTATCTTATTTTTTGAAAGTTTAGCCACTTGACCTCCTGCTTACTGACGATAAGGTGCAAACATTTCGTTTGCTTTCTTTGCCGCATTCGCAAGTAATGCTCTGTCATTTGAATGAACAAGATAGCGAACACCCATGTCGTAGTATTTTTTTATTGCGTCTGCGTTTCCACAAAGCATTCCCATAACCTTGCCGCCTGCAAGGCCTCTTTTGATTATATCGGCAATCTTTGCTTCAACCTCCGGATCAGTAAGTTTTCCCGGTTTTCCCATCGACATACTCAAATCTCCGGGGCCGATAAACAAAACATCTATTTCCGGAAGCGCACACAGTTCTTCTACCGCATCAGCCATTTCCACGCACTCAACCTGAACAACTCTCAGCGTAGAATCCTTCATTGTTTCAAGATACATTTTTTCACCTTTCCAGCATGTGAAATGTCCTGATCTTGTTGCCTGATTCGGGCTGCGGTGTCCTGCCGGATAAAATGCCGCCTCGTCAACGCAATCCGCCGCATCCTGCACGGAAGTGATGCTGGGTATCTGAACTCCTGTTGCTCCGCTCTCCAGATAATGATGAACATCACCTGGTTTAGGACCGTTCACACGCACAATCGGTGCAATCTGAGCCAGCTGACATGCACGTATTGTATCCTCGGCCATTTGATAGCTGAATGTGCTGTGTTCGCAGTCAACAATCGCAAAATCAAATCCCGCGTAGCCGAGAATTTCTGCAGTATTCGGGTCGCTTCCCTTGTAAAAAGTTCCAAAACAGGCTTCTCCTGCTTTGAGTCTTGTTTTTATGTCAAAAACATTATTCATTATCTTAACGCTCCTAAATTATTCAGATACTATTTCGTCAGTGATTCCCTTGTCCCAGTTTGTATGTCCAAGGTCACAAACTCTTTCGCTCTGAACACGGTCCGTGCGTTTCGGATAGAAAATATCAAGATCAACAACATACATATTTCCTGTTGCTTCCATTGCATGAAGAGCATTGGGAGGAACTATCATGAAGCAGCCTGCATCAAGTTCATAGTCAACTCCGTCACACCAGAATTTGCAATGTCCTTCAGGAATGAAAATAATCTGCTCATAATCGTGTCTGTGTGGACCAACATCATGAGGCTGTCTGATCTCGCAGTATTGAATCGTGCAATTGGGTGAGGACTGAATAACCTGCATACGGCCGTTCTGTTTTCCCTCCATAAATTTGTGTTCTTTCAAATCATATAAAATAGGTTTTTGCGGTGTGTAGTTTTTCTCGTCCATTGTAATTTTTCCTTCTTTCTTTTATTTTTCACGGCTAATAATTTTTGCCGGGTTTGTTTTTATCATTTTTGCCAAAGTTTCTTCATCTATTCCTTCCCATTCATGGAAAAGATTCAAAAGTTTTACCATTCCGTCAATCGGATGAGGTGAAATTGACTGACCAAAGTCACTTGATATGAACACATGATCGAACGGCACATTTGCCTCAATATAATCCCTTAACAAATAGATTGAATTGAATCTCGTGTCATCGTCCCAGATTACCTGTCCAAATTCGCAGCATGTAACTTCGATCCAGACACCGTTATCCGCCCATCTTTTAATTACATCAAGCGGAGCATTCACCTGGTAGCTGGCATGAGTTGCAACAATATTTTTAATGCCAAGCTCAAGACCTTTCTCAATCAGTGCGTCGCTTTCTTCCCATGTCATGTGCCCGGTTGCAACGGTAAGATCATCCTTATCGGCAATATATTTCAATACTTCAAGGCACTCAGGAATAAGCTTTCCGTTATCATCCAGGATATATATGGATTTTTCCAAGTCGATCGTTGACATATTTCCAGAACCTGTGAATTTTTTTCCTTTATGTCCGTCAATATGAAGTCTGGATGAAACCGTTGGCATAAAAACCATTCGTGTTCCCATATTATATGCCGTATCAAGTGCCATTAAATTCAATCCGCCAACCGAATTGTTCAGACAAATCGAACTGAATGCCTCGCACGAGCCGTCACCGACAAATTTGTTTACCATAAGGCATCCGCTTGCAGAAGGCATGTAATGGTCCTTTGCAAGGAATCCTGCATATCCGGCTTCTGTGGCACCTTTCATCATATCGCCGATGTCAACCAGACGATTTGCAACCGACGGACCTGTATGAATGTGCAGGTCATAAGCGCCTTTTAAAAATGATTTATCTATCATCTTTACTCTACCCTTATCCTTTCCGGCTTGACGATTTCTCCGCCAAAGTCTTCTAATTCAGCTTTCCTTTGATTTATAAGTTCCCTGTTCATTGCAGCTTTTTTGTGGCCTGCTCCGATATCTTTTCTATGTTCTGTCTCGCCCCAAACCGTAAAGCGGTTTTTTTCAATGGTGTCCGCATTCCAGCGAATCTTCACTTTGTTATCTTCAAAATAAAATTCCCCACGCGCATCACAATATGGGCATCCGACGGTTCCGTCAGGTTTCATTTCAATAAGATTTATATGACATACAGGGCAGATTCCTTCCTTTCCGGCATATTCGATTGGTTCTTTGGACTCTCTTTTCAAAAGAGCATCTCCTACTCTTCTTCCGAGAAGTTTTGCACGTTCCATAACTTCATCATTTAAGACAACCATTGACGGTGCAGGATTGTGTCCGACAATCAATCTGTCTACAACCGTTGCGCTCTTACTTAAATTGCAAAGCGTCAAATCAACAAGCGGCTCGGTAAAATTAATCCAATCAGAACCGCCTAAAGCAATCACTGCCCCAACTTTCGGGTTTGCACGACATGTCGTCTGAAAATCTTTTCCGACGCCCAGAGCACGGTTTACTAAATTAATAACCGATCCTGAAGGAATCAAATCATATATCGGAGCTGTCAGTATAAGTCCGTCGGCATCTGCAATCTTTGATTTCAGCCAGTTCAGATCATCTCCTTGCAGCACGCAGTCGCCGTTGCCTCCGGTTGTGAGTCCGCGCATACATGACTCACAGCCTGTGCAAAGTTTCAGGTTCATATCATGAACCCTTGCCACCTTGATGGTTGCCCCGCAAATTTTCTTTGCTTCTTTCAAAGCAGCGCGCAAAAGCATTTCATTATTGCCCTTAGCACGTCCGCCGCTGATTGCAAAAATTTTCATAACAACCTCCGTTAACCGGTGTATCCAAACACCTTAGGCAACAGCAACACAACATCCGGAAGATACGCAAGGATGAATGTTGTCAAAAATGATGCAAATACGAACGGCCATATTTTTCGAACCAGTTCTTCAAATGATACCTTGGAAACATTTGTTGTAATAAACAAAACCTGTCCTACCGGAGGTGTGATCATTCCGATTGTTATCATAAGGGAGAATATGATTCCGAAATGAACAACGTCTATACCCAGGGTCTGGATAATAGGGAACATAACCGGTATGAAGATGAGTGTTGCCGATGCCATATCCAATACACATCCGACCAATACAAGTATCAGGAGAATAATGAAAAGGATTATGTACTTATTCGAAGTAAAAGATGTAATGAAGCTGATGATCGTATCCGCAACATTTCCTTTAGCCATTGCCCACGCAATAATATTACCGAATGCAATAATCAGGAATATTGAACCTGTCGAAATTGCCGCACGGAACATCATTTCAGGAATCTTCTTGAATTTAATTTCTCTGTATATCAAAGAAACAATAAACGCCGCAATGCAGGCAACAGCTCCCGCCTCAATTGCCGTACAGAAGCCTGTAAGAACGCCGCCGATGATGATGACAGGAACACAAAGGGCCGGTATTGCTTTTACTAAAGTACGTCCGAATTCTTTCCAGCTGAATTTACTTTCCGGCTTCTTAATATCCATATGAAGCTTTGAGCCTTTTCTTGTCTGGATAAAAATTGTCGCGCAGTATGCAAGAGCTAATATTACTCCGGGTATAATACCCGCAATAAACATGTATTTTATTGATACATCTGTCAGATAACAGTAGAAAATAAACATGGTACTCGGCGGAATAATAGGCCCGAGTACGGATGCCGCTGAGATCAGCGCGCCTGTGTAGTCTCTCGGATAACCATCTTCTGCCATTTCATCGGGAAGAATCTGGTTAAGCAAAGATGCGTTTGCCTGTGCTGAACCGAGAATTGCCGAAAGAATCGCCGATAACGCAACAGTGCAGTAAGCCATACCGCCGTGGATTCTTCCAAGGAAAGTACGAAGGAAATCAAGCATTCGTTTCGTAATTCCACCGCCGTTCATCAATTCACCTGCCATCAGAAAGAATGGAATACATGAAATACTGAGTATGTTAACGCCGGAAAACAAACGACCGATGATAATGTCGAAAAATGCAGGATTGCCCATTGTTGCAATATGTGCCATTCCGAATAATCCAAGTGCTATTGCTATCGGCATTCCTATGCAAAGGAGTATTGCAAATACAATTATTGCTATAATCATTTCTGAGCTACCTCCTTTGTTCCTTTATTTTTGCCTATTTTTGTAAGATCAATAATTTCGCTTATAACCTGCTCAATTCCGAACAGACACATGCATCCGAATCCAATCGGTATTGCCAAATATATCCATTTAAGCGATATACCCAATTCCACACTGATCTGGTTCGCGATAGACGGTTTGAGAAATGTTTCCATACCCTGTTTAATCAGCCATGCGGCAAAGAGCAGAATAATAACATCGCAAAGTATTCCAAGTATCAGCTTTATGGTATCGTTAAACTTATTCAGTAACAGATCAAATTTGGTAAGCTGCCCGACCCTGTATGCTGCAGCACCTCCGAGGAATGTACACCACACGATCATGTAGCGAACCAGAACCTCCGACCAAATCCAGTTAGCTCCCAGAAAATATCTTCGAATAACTTCAACGAAAGTAAGTAGTACCATGATAATCATGAGAATCGCGACAACATATTTGAGGATGTTAAAAATTACATCACATATCCGTTTTACAACTTTCATTTTTACCCTTTCGTTTTTTGTTTATTAAACCTATTTTGTCGAACCCGTATTTGACTACGGGTCCGATTCATTCAATATTCAGTTTTTTATTTTTTCATTGCTTCAACAACTTCGATAAATGCTTTCACTCTCTCGTCAGCGCCATCGCCTGTATATTCGTCATACAACGGCTGAATAGCTTCCCTCCATGCATCAAGGTCATTAAGCGTATAAATTGTTACTCCGTTATCTTCAAGGGTTTTCTTATAATCTTCTTCGTATCCGATGATAGTTTCTTCAAAGTATTTTTGCGTGCATTCATTCATAACTTTCTGCATAAAATCCCAATATCCTTCGGGAAGTGAATCAACAAAATCTTTGTTGAAAGATACGAATGACGGGTACGGATACATGCCGACTTCCGTGAAGTATTTAACAACTTCGTAGTGATTCTGTGCAACAGCTGTCATGTAATTAACATCTTCGCCGTCAACAATTCCGTTTGAAAGTGCAGAGTAAACTTCTGTGTAGCCAACAACGATCGGATTTGCACCGAGATCTGTGATTGCCTGAGTAAGAACCTCAGAAGATGCCGTACGAATCTTAAGTCCCTTTAAATCTTCAAGACTTTGTACTGGTTTCTTTGTTGTTGCAATATGGCGAAGTCCGACATCAAGCGCTCCGCAAATATAGATAGAACCTATAGACTCTTCTGTAGCGTCAATGATGGCATCCCATTCGGGCGTGTTCAAAGCGGCCCATTCTTCTTCATAAGATGTAATCAGGAAAGGAAGCTGGAATACCTCGCCGATTGTATTGTAGTTTGTGTAAGTTGCAATTCCACTCACACCGGCTTCAATAACGCCATCCATAATCTGTGCGAAAATTTCGCTTTCGTTTCCAAGTGCCCCGGCTGCCTGATAATCAACCGTAATCATTCCGTTTGATTCTTCCTGTATTCTGTCAATCCATTCTTCATACATCAGAGCAGACATTGAACCAGGGGTTCCCGATGTTGCAAATGTAAATGATACCGGTGTGTCAAAACTTACATCCGCAGCCGCTGTTGTTGCACCCTCAGCAGTGGTTTCCGCGTCAGATGACGCTGTTGTTGCATTGTCTTTGTTTCCGCATCCTGCGAGCATTGCCACGCAGAGGAGCAAAGACGTTACCAATAATACTACCTTCTTCTTCATTTGTTTTTTCCTCCTTAATTTGAGACTTAATTAAAATACTATATATTTTTAAATAAATCGCGCTGTTTTTATCCTTACTGCAGCGGTGACATGGGCATCGCCTCAAGGATCTTGCTTTCCGCATCAGTCAGATAACTGCATAACTCTTTATATGCTTCGTGATAATCCAAATCTTTTTGCAAAGCAATATTGGCATTTGTTCTTTCCTGCCTTGTTTCATACGCACGCAGTTCAAAAATACGTTCACGGCCACTGTCGGCTGTAAAATAAGCCAGCGTCCAATGCACCTGTTTTTTCGAAGACGGATATAACTTGTTTTCCACCGTCTTAAGTGCCTCATTCAAACATCCGGGTTTACATGTATATGTATTCAACTCAAGAATCCTTCTTCCACACGGAGCTTTCAAAATGGGATTATCCAAATTTCTGTCCTGAAGCGGTGAGAACAATGTCGGAATTAAAATCGTGCTTTCCTGCACTCTGATACATCCGTCTGCCCCCTCTTCACCGTTTGTGAATGCCTGTTTTTCACTGTTATTCAAATATTTATTTCTGCACCTGTCACGATCATCATGATCTTCATATGCAAAGCAGTGAATTGTCTGATTCACAGTTTCGCTTGATGCTGTGAAAAGTCCTATTGTTACACCGAGCATCGAAGATGAGATTCTGAATCCGTCCTGTTCAAATCTTTTCAAAAATTCTCTGTATCTTCCGGGTTTATCGGTGTATACACGCATATCAATAATCATTTGTTTTTTCTCCGCATATTTCTTAACCCGTCCGGTAAAACTTCAAAATTCGCTGATACTTTAATTTAATTTCTCAACAATGAACGATTTATCCACCTTCGACTCATCAATATCCATCCCTATTCCCGGAACTTCAAGTGGTTCGAAATATCCGTTTACAGGTCGGCACGGTGTCTTCAGGAAATACTGTGAAGCTTCTCCGACGAGCATAAGATATTCTGCAATCGGGACAACACTTGTCGGGTATGTGCATGACACATGAATGCCCACACCGGGAAGGCTGTTGTGGATTGAAGCCATTCTGTCGTAGCACGAAATCAGGTCTATGATTCGCCTGCACTCGGAAATCCCTCCGCTCCATGCCGGATCCGGCTGATACAGCGCACATGCGTCTTTGTCCAAAAGGCTTTTGAAACCCCAGCGGGTGTACTCGTGCTCCCCGCCCGAAATCGGAATGCAGCACCTGTCATTAAGATACTGATAGCTTTCCTGAAGGTCTGCCAAAACAGGTTCTTCAATCAGGCAGACATTTATTTCTTTTAATCTTTCGGCTATTCTCAAAGTGTAACGCACATCCCAGCTGCTCCATGCATCAAGGAAAATTGAAATGTCATTTCCGACGGTTTCCCGAAGGGTTCTGAATATTTCAACCGTTTTTTTCATTCCTTCTTCGCCCTGCGCAGGTCCGTATGCAATACCCCATTTGATTGCCGTGAATCCTTTATCTGTCAAATCTTTTCCGGCTGTTTTAACACTTTCAAGGTCCTGAGGATAACCTGCCGTATTCGCATATGCTCTGACCTTTTTTTGAACCTTGCCGCCAAGCATTTTATACAACGGGAGCTTTGCTGTCTTGCATCTGATATCCCAAAGTGCGCAATCCACATAGCTGATTGCCTGCATATTTTCGCCCTTGCGGCCGTTGATACAGCTTCTGTACATGATGTCCCAAAGCCTGTCTACATCCCACGGGTTCTGTCCGACCAATATCGGCTTCAGGTATGTGTAGATATATGCAGGAGGCATCGGGTTACTTATCGGTCCCACCACACCCTCAATATTTTCGTCCGTTTCTATCACAAGAAAGTTGTGTGTAATCTTGAATGTTCCATCTTCCTGCGGAACATGCGTTACACTGATGTGCCCTTTTTTCTTTTTGTATTCCGGATGAATATCCGTCGGAGCTACGCGGATAACTTTTTTATTGTCATAAATCATTCCGCCCGGTTTTTCATCGATACCCACGATCGTGCGTATCTTTACATCTGTTATCTTCATGGTTAAAGCCCCTTTAATAAAATTGCACAAAAAAAGTGTCTTTTTGCTTTCTTCATATGTGATTATAGCTGTAAAAGTGTCTGATTACCCCGTATTCATTTGTATACACCGGTTTTTTTATGTATGACTTTTCATGATGTTTTTTATAACAATTCCCTCTTCTCTGTTCATCTGCGTAACCTTCCATCGACAGCCTTTTTGGCGGCACATATCTATGAAAGCCGGCTGAGCTCGGCCGCGTTCACATAAAAAAGGGATTTCTTTTGCATTAAACACAATAAGTCATCCCTTTTTCTTAATCTTGATTCACTTTCTTTTATTTTTTTAATCTTCCGTTATCTTTAATATATTTGTCATGATCATAGCTCCAATATATCCCAATATCAGACTGACAACGATTATACCTACCAATAACCATGCGTTTGAAAATCCTGATATCTGTCGTGCCGCAGCTTCTCCCATTTTTTCAGATGCCATTTCAATATACTTTCTTGTGTCTGTCCAAAGATAAATACATTGACCAAGCGGAAGGAGTCCTATTTCGCAATAGCTGAAACGAAAACTCCATTTCGAATTATAACCGCACACTCTCCTCATGATTTCACCGAAAAGTGTGATCGCTATAATCAAAACCGGGCCGAAACCGCTTCCCGGCATACCTAATGCAAACAAAGCCACTATCCAAATGATTCCGAAAATAATATAACCTCCAAATCTCCTGAATTTGTTCGCAACTATCATAACAGGGGCTGCGCAAACGAACGAGGCTATGGGTACCGCAATTAACCAGCCAAAAGATAGAATATTTCCTAATTTTTCAATTCCGTATACTAATGCGATATAGACTATTACAGCAACCGCTGAAGAAATAAAATCCTTTGTACTATATTCTTTTTTCAAATCAAAGGCCCTCTCAATTCTATATATCTCAATTAATAAAAAATATACGTTTTCTGTTCCATGGCTGCTATCATACACTTATTCTCAAAAATATTCATCAATTCTTTTTTAACAGCAGTAAAAACGACAAGTCGAAAATCTTCCACCTGCCGTTTTTTGTTACTGTGTAAAAATTTTTACTTTGCTTCAACATTCCCTTCAAACAATTCGATTAAATTGCCCGTCGGGTCATTGATAAAAATCCCGTATGTGTTCCATACATCCGCGGTCATAACAATTTCAACTCCAAGTTCTTCAAGTTCTCTCTTTGTAAGATCCCGATCTGGTATTGATATTGAGAAATGCTTGTTTCCCTGTACTTTCAAATCATCATTTGGATGTTTTCTTGAGTCGGGCAACGGTTTGGAATTTTCGGCATCAAATATTTCCAGCAAAATTCCGTAACCCGTCATATGTGCTGTTCGGACCGAAATTCCGGGTATGCAATCTGTTCTTATAAGCTTAAATCCAAGCACACGGTCATACCATTCAACAGATTCTTTGAGATTCCTGACACTGACCGCAAAATGATTAATTCCTGTAGCTGTTATACTCATCTTCTTAACCTTTCTGGATAAACTCCATCAGTATCTTATCCGGGCCGTATATAAATGTGCAATATAAATCGAATGCATGAAAAGGTTCCATTGCGAACTCAACATTCTTCTCTCTGAACCCTTTTACGACTTCATCCAAATCATCGACTCTGAAAGCAAGATGCTTGTTTCCTATCACCATGTTATCGGTATTTGGAAGAAGTCTCTCTTCCGGCAGCGGTTTAGGTTCTGCCGGCTCAAAAATTTCCAGTTGAAATCCGCTGCCGTTATCCATAAATCCGGCCTTAAAGCCCATCGGCGTCATTTCAGATTTTGACAAAAGCCTAAAATCCAATACATTCTCAAACCACGCAATTGCCGCCTCCATGTCACTTACCGAAATTGCATAATGAAGCGGTTCATAAATTTTTGCAGACATTTTTATCTCTCCTTTTCATCAATCAATTCATTTCTTCCATTGCAACTCTGTTTATTATATCTTCCTGAAGATTTTTTTCTAACTCAACAAAATATGCACTGTATGTTGCAACACGCACAAGAAGGTCTTTATATTCTTCGGGATTTTTCTGTGCCGCACGGAGCGTTTTTGTATCCACAATATTATACTGAACAAAGAATCCGCCTTCTTCAAGATACTGTCTCAACATAGACTCGAATTTTTTCATGGATTCCCTGTCTTTCAGTGCATTAGGACTGAATCTCATATTAAAGATTGTTCCGTTTGCCGTCAATAAGAAGGGGTCCCCCAATATTATTTCATCGGCAAGTGTACAGCCCTTTCCAATGAATGCTGTACAGGCACCTATAATAAACAGCATACCCTCCGTTTCCTTGTATGATTCCGTAACACATTCTGCACGTTCAATACTTACAGAAGGTTTTACAAGTATATGATTTCTGAGTCTTGTGACTCTTTCTTTGTCGTATTGCATTTTTTCTCCTTTCATCCACCAAGCTGAACATTAATTCCGTATTCTTTAAACACAGAAATAATTTCTGTTCCCTTGTCTTCCGGAAGTTTTTGGTCAAAAACATTCGGTTGTTTTCGGCCAAGCTGCCGGTATTTCAGTTCCGAATATGTGTGCATAAGAAGCACATCTACCTTCTTTACGGCTTTAAGCGGCGCAAGGAATTTTGCGGTTTCAATTATATTTTCCGTTGAATCCGAGAACCCGGGAATTATCGGCATTCGTATTATAATGTCTTTTCCGGTTTCATTTCTCCTGATAAGGTTTTCATGAATGATTTTAGTCGAAACTCCCGTTGCTTTTTTATGAAGTTCATCGTCCATGCCTTTTATGTCATATAAAACCAAATCCGCCAACTCCAATGCTTTAAACCCGGCCTCGGTCTTTATGTATCCGCATGTGTCAAGCGCTGTGTGAATATATGCCTTCTGAAGCTTTTTCATTAAAGCCATGGTAAAGTCACCACTCATTGTGGCTTCTCCTCCGCCAATGGTCACGCCGCCTTCATCACCGAAATAATTTTGATCCTTCTCAAGTTCCTTATATAATTCATCAACAGTATACTTTTTTCCAAAAGACTCAAGTGTCACGGAAGATGATTTGACGACCGTAACCATCAACAATCTTATCACAAACGATATTTACAACGACCTTGGTTTCACTGTAAGAGGCACTTCAATCCACCTTATCGAAGCCCAAAGCACCTGGACCCCAAACATCGTTTACAGAGAACTCGAATATATCGTGAAATCTTACCGCATATATTTGGAGAAAACCGTTCA
>CAVHKC010000004.1:0-17402 GCA_963636455.1 Ruthenibacterium lactatiformans | reverse complement strand
TGCAGATGGTCTGTGATTTCCGAAGCTGGAAGTGCGGCGGTTGGAGGGATGATAAATGAGGGAAATTACAGAAAGAGGATGTTTCCGCAAATTGAAGAGGAGGCGCAAAATGGAGAACCTTTTGAGTGCCTTGCGGTTAATCCCTACATTTGCCGCTTCTGCTACGAACGGCTTAAGTTTGTGAGTGAACCCAAATGCTTTAAATGCGGGAGGCCGCTTGATGATGAAGAAACAGAGTTTTGCTGCAAATGCCGTGAAATGCGGCATGAATATGAATACGGAATGTCGCTTCTTGTGCATAACGACAGTGCAAAGCGGATTTTGTACGATTTAAAATATTCCAATTTTCGTGATAATGCGGATTTTCTTGCGGCAGAAACAGCGCTGAGACTTGGAAAAAGGATTATTTTGCTTAAGCCTGATGCGGTAATTCCCGTTCCACTTCATAGGAAACGGCAGCGGGACAGAGGTTTCAATCAGGCGGAGCTTTTGTCTGAAAAAATCATAAACAACATCGAATCATTAAGCGGCATCAGACTGCATTATGACAATCAAATTCTCGTAAGACATCATAATACAAAACCACAGAAAGAATTAAAAGAAGAAAAAAGAAGACTGAATGTGAAAAACAGTTTTTCGTTTGTGAAAGAGTGCCATTACAAAAAAGTGCTTCTTGTGGATGATATCTACACAACGGGTTCCACGATAGACGAATGCGCCGGGGTTTTAAAAAACGGCGGCGCAAATGAGGTTTATTTTCTGACGATGAGTATAGTTTAATGAAAAATCAAACTGCCGTGATCACAGATTTTAATTTAACTGCAATTTCATAAGCATTGCCCAAATAAATAATTTTTATGTCTGGAAAATCAAAAAACGGAAAAAAGGTTTGGTAGAGTCCGATTTTTTGGAATTTTACTTTTCATCAGCAAAATTATACGGCGGGCGGAATATGCCCTTCTCCGTTATAATGCCTGAAACAAGGCTGTGGTCTGTGACATCGAATGCGGGATTGAAGCACTTTACGCCCGGAAGTGCCATAGGCTTTTCGTAAAACATATTTTTGATTTCTTCCGGATCTCGCTCCTCAATGATTATATCATCACCGCATTTGCAGCTTGAATCTATTGTTGATGAGGGTGCGAGTGCATAAAAGGGAATACCATAGTATTTCGCAAGAATTGCCACTCCGCAGGTTCCTATCTTGTTTGCGACATCTCCGTTTGCGGCAATCCTGTCGCTTCCCACAAATACAGCATTCACGAGTCTCTTTTTCATCACGGTATTTGCCATGTTGTCGCATATAAGTGTAACATCGACGCCGGCATTATAAAGCTCGTAGCTTGTAAGGCGTGCTCCCTGAAGCAAAGGCCTTGTTTCGTCTGCAAAAACATGAAATTTCATGCCCCGTTCGGTTCCTAAAAGGATGGGCCCCAAAGCCGTTCCGTATTTGGAAGTAGCAAGCGGGCCCGCATTGCAGTGCGTGAGGATTCCGTCACCGTCTTTCACAAGCTCAAGCCCGAATTCGGAGATGCTCTTGCACATTGCAATATCCTCGTTATGGATTTTGATTGATTCTTCTACCATTGCCGTGCGGATTTGGTTTGTTATATCTGCAGGAGCATTTGACTTTTGTGAATTGTTATTTTTATTATCAAAGCAATTTGCAGTGCCGCATTTTCCCTCGGCAGCGGCTTTTGCAGTTTTCATCATCCTCTTAAGAGCCCAGTTCAAATTCACTGCTGTGGGTCTTGATGAATTGAGATAGTCTGCATATTTTTGCAAAGCTTCAATGAATGAGCCGACAGACTGTTCTTCTTTCGTGCCGCAGGCAAGAACAGCCATGCAGTAGCCTGCGCATATTCCGATAGCCGGCGCACCCCGCACCTTAAGGAATTTTATTGCGTCATACATTTTTTCGGGAGTGTCCAAAAGAATTTCTTCTTCCTTATTCGGAAGCAGCGTCTGATCCAATATAAAAAGCTCATTTGTGTTTTTGTTATATCTTATATTATCCATTGTCTTCCTCTTTTATTTCGGTAAATGTTATTTTTCAAAAATTCGGCAGCGGAATGCATAGCCAACTTTCTTGACGGTATTTAATTTCCAACCGTTTTGCGCCTCAATTTAATTTTATAGACTATTGAAAAGCAAACGGTTTGGCTGTTCTCCGGAATCGACTGTACTATTATTGCACGAATCTGCCCGAAATTCCAGCTCATAAGTTTTTTATGCTAATGTCGTAAATTTCCTATCTTTACTCCATCTTTTATAGAAATAGGTTCAACTTTTCTGGAGCATCTTGACCAGTTAAATGTTGTGGGGAGTGTCATTTCTGATATATTGCAAAATGCAAAATCCAGATAATGCCTTTATTGTGGTGGCAAACTGGATGCGTAATCATTCTACGATTTCTTTTTTGGGCTTGTGGGAACAAATTCATAATCCAAATTTTAAACCCACCGAATTCGATAGGTTTAAAGCAGAATCAGGGGATAAGGCTTTTACGCTTACACCGCAGCAATGGATAAAAGCAACGGAAGAATTGGTCGTGCTTATCAATCTGGAAGATACGAATGCAGACCTGATAAGGCAGGAAGTGCCACAAATTGAAAGATTAAAAATATTAAGAGAAAAGGCGTACAGGCGTGGCGGATCATAAAAAGTGCTGCGGCAGCAGTCGGGATAGACGGGATAATTTCCTGCCACAGTCTAAGAAAAACATGGGGATATCATGCATGGACAAGCGGCATGGTATCTCCTTGCCGTGACATCTTTTACTGAAGCAAAATTCTGCAAAAAAAATCGTACGAAAGTATATGGTTTTCGTACGTTCAAGTTATAATATAAATAAATCAAAACAATAAAAAGGCTGCGAAAGGAGGACTTGAATTATGTTTATTACCGCCACTGAACTAAAAAATAATCTCGGCAAATATCTGCTGCTTGCAGCCGAAGAGGATATTTATATAACCCGCAACGGCAAGGTCGTTGCCAAGCTTTCTAATCCCAATCAGGATAGGGTAGATATTGCTAAATCACTGTTCGGGCTGCTTGACACAACTGCATTAGATATTCGGAAGGCAATTTCGGCTAAAATATCTGACTTTGAAGATGCCGTGATGATCGAAACGGCTGCACGTTCCGGTATAGACTGTATCGTCACGCGCAATGTAAAGGATTACAGCAAATCAACCATAGCGATATATACTCCCACGGAATTTATTAAACTTCTTGTTTAGATGCGTTAGTCAGAGGTTTTATTTACATTTGAACTCAGCTCTTCTCTCTTCTTGCGAAATCATGCGCTTTTGTTAATGTCTTGATTTTAAACTATGCTGTTTGGCTGTGCAAAGTATTCGTTCCCGAAAAAAATTGACGGTTGACAATCGTGCCGCAGTTTCATATAATCAACAAGCATGTTTGAACTGCGCGCTTTTTTTGTGCATTTTGAAGCAGTCAGACAGGGATGGCAAAAGCTGCTTTTGCAAAAGAGCCATCCGCAAATAAATTCTGAAGAAAGGAGAATAATATGCCTACATTTAACCAGTTAGTAAGAAAAGGAAGACAGACCTCAGAAAAGAAGTCAACTGCTCCTGCTCTTCTTAAGAACTACAATTCTTTGAAGAAGAAGACAACGACAACACCTTCGCCTCAGAAGCGCGGCGTGTGCACGGCAGTAAAGACGGCTACACCCAAGAAGCCTAACTCGGCTCTCAGGAAGATCGCAAGAGTTCGTCTTTCAAACGGTATCGAAGTAACAAGCTACATCCCCGGCGAAGGTCACAACCTTCAGGAGCACAGCGTTGTTCTCGTTCGCGGCGGAAGAGTAAAAGACCTTCCCGGAACAAGATACCATGTTATCAGAGGCACTTTGGATACGGCAGGCGTTGCAGACCGTAAGCAGGCTCGTTCCAAATATGGCGCAAAGAAGCCCAAAAAGGCCAAATAATAACAAATCTACTTACAATTGAAGATGGTTGTCGGAAGACATATTATTCTTTGAATTTAAATCTAACAGATGTCCGCCGGCACCGACACATTAGTGAGTACCGTTGAATTAATTTTTTAGTTAAGGAGGGAAGGAAAGTGCCACGTAAAGGACATGCTCCAAAAAGAGACGTACTGGCAGATCCGCTGTACGGCAGCAAAGTTGTAACTAAGCTTATCAATCAGATTATGCTGGATGGTAAGAAGGGCGTAGCACAAAAGATCGTTTACGGTGCTTTTTCTCGCATAGAAGAGAAGGAAGGAAAGCCTGCTCTTGAAGTGTTTGAGACAGCACTTAATAATGTTATGCCCCAGTTGGAAGTTAAGGCAAGAAGAATCGGCGGAGCCACATATCAGGTACCCATCGAGGTAAGACCTGACCGCAGGCAGGCTCTGGGACTTCGCTGGCTGACAACTTTCTCACGCGCAAGAAGTGAAAAAACTATGGAAGAACGTCTTGCAAATGAGATTATGGATGCGGCAAACGAAACAGGCGCATCAGTAAAAAGAAAAGAAGATATGCACAAAATGGCAGAAGCAAACAAGGCTTTTGCACATTACAGATTTTAATCGGGAGGAAACACATTGGCTGGAAGAGAATATCCATTGGAGCGCACCAGAAATATTGGAATTATGGCGCACATTGATGCCGGAAAGACCACGCTTACTGAGCGCATCCTTTTTTATACCGGCGTGAATTACAAAATTGGGGATACTCACGAAGGTACTGCCACCATGGACTGGATGGAGCAGGAACAGGAGAGAGGTATTACAATAACTTCCGCAGCTACGACATGCCACTGGACTCTTCAAAAAGAGAACAAGCCGGCACCCGGTGCGTTGGAAAACCGTATCAACATCATTGATACTCCGGGACACGTAGATTTTACAGTAGAAGTTGAGCGTTCGCTTCGTGTGCTTGACGGCGCTGTTGGTGTGTTTTGCGCAAAGGGCGGTGTTGAACCGCAGTCAGAAAATGTCTGGAGACAGGCTGACAAATATAATGTTCCCCGTATGGCATTCATCAACAAGATGGATATCATGGGAGCGGATTTCTACAATGCAGTAGATATGATCAAAACAAGACTCGGAAAGAATGCAGTTCCCATTCAGCTGCCCATCGGCGCTGAAGATGATTTCAAGGGAATTATCGATCTTTTTGAAATGCAGGCATATATCTACAATGACGAAAAGGGTGAGGATATCTCGATTGTTCCGATCCCCGACGACATGAAAGACCAAGCCGAAGAATATCATACTAATCTTGTAGAAAAAATTTGCGAACTTGATGATGATCTTATGATGGCTTATCTTGAGGGAGAAACCCCTTCGGATGAAGAACTCAAAAAGGTTTTGAGAAAGGGCACATGCGAATGCACGGTCGTTCCTGTCTGCTGCGGAACAGCATACAGAAACAAGGGCGTTCAGAAGCTCCTTGATGCCGTTATCGAATATATGCCCGCACCCACGGACATTCCGCCTATCCAGGGCGTTGATATGGACGGCAACGAAGTAGTTCGTCATTCATCTGATGAAGAACCTTTCTCGGCGCTGGCATTCAAGATCATGACAGATCCGTTCGTAGGAAAGCTTGCTTATGTCAGAGTATATTCGGGAACGATCAATTCAGGCTCATATATCCTCAACGCAACAAAGGGCAAGAAAGAGCGTGCAGGAAGAATTCTTCAGATGCATGCGAACAAGAGAGAAGAACTGGACAAGATTTATTCAGGTGATATTGCCGCAATCGTTGGTTTCAAAAACACCACGACAGGCGATACAATCTGCGATGAGCAGCACCCGGTAATCTTGGAATCCATGGAATTCCCCGAGCCTGTTATCGAAGTTGCAATCGAGCCTAAGACGAAGGCAGGCCAGGGCAAGATGAGCGAGGCTCTTGCAAAACTTGCCGAAGAAGACCCGACCTTCAGGGCTTATACAAATGAAGAAACAGGCCAGACGATCATTGCCGGAATGGGCGAGCTTCATCTGGAAATCATTGTTGACAGACTCTTAAGAGAGTTCAAGGTAGAGGCAAATGTCGGTGCACCTCAGGTTGCATATAAGGAAAGCTTCACAAAAGAAGTCGAAGTCGACAGCAAATATGCCAAGCAGTCAGGCGGACGCGGACAGTACGGACATTGTAAAGTCAGATTTGCGCCCATGGATCCTAACGGAGAAAACACATACGAATTTGTTTCCGAAATTGTCGGCGGTGCTATTCCCAAGGAATATATACCGGCTGTCGATTCAGGTATCCAGGAAGCAATGAAGGCCGGCGTTCTGGCAGGCTTCCCCGTGCTCGGCGTGAAGGCTACTGTATTTGACGGTTCCTACCACGAAGTCGACTCTTCGGAAATGGCATTCCATATCGCAGGTTCGCTTGCATTCAAAGACGCAATGCGCAAGGGCGATCCGGTTCTTATGGAGCCTATCATGAAGGTTGAAGTTACCACACCCGAAGAATACATGGGTGAGGTGATCGGCGACATCAACGGCAGAAGAGGCCGCATCGAGGGAATGGAAGACATCGGCGGAGGCAAGATGATAAAAGGCTTTGTTCCGCTTGCAGAGATGTTCGGATATTCGACAGACTTAAGATCCAAGACCCAGGGCAGAGGAAACTACTCGATGTTCTTTGAAAAATACGAGAAAGTCCCCAAGTCTGTTCAGGACAAGATCGTAACCACAAAAGCATAAAAATTGCTTGATAATAAACAGAAACTAAAATATAATCTTATGAGGTGTATTTAAGAAAAACTCAAAAGATTACTCAATTATTCAAGGAGGACTTTAAACAAATGGCAAAGGCTAAATTTGAAAGAAACAAAGCTCACTGCAATATTGGTACCATCGGTCACGTTGACCATGGCAAAACAACATTGACAGCCGCAATTACAAAGACACTTCACGACAAGCTCGGAACAGGTGAATTCGTTGCATTCGACAATATCGACAAGGCACCTGAAGAGAAGGCAAGAGGAATCACAATTTCAACAGCACACGTTGAGTACGAAACAGCAAAGCGTCACTATGCACACGTTGACTGCCCGGGACACGCCGACTATGTGAAGAACATGATCACAGGTGCAGCTCAGATGGACGGCGCAATCCTTGTTGTTGCAGCAACAGACGGTGTTATGGCTCAGACAAAAGAGCACATCCTTCTTGCTCGTCAGGTTGGTGTTCCTTATATCGTAGTATTCATGAACAAGTGCGACATGGTTGATGACGAAGAACTCTTAGAGCTTGTTGAAATGGATATCAGAGAGCTTCTTAACGAGTATGACTTCCCCGGAGATGACACACCTATCATCCGTGGTTCTGCTCTCAAGGCTCTTGAAGGCGATTCTGCATGGCAGGATAAGATCATGGAACTCATGGACGCTGTTGATGAGTATATCCCTGATCCCGTTCGTGATACAGACAAGCCTTTCCTTATGCCTGTTGAAGATGTATTCACAATCACAGGCCGTGGAACAGTTGCAACAGGTAGAGTAGAGCGTGGTATCCTCCATGTTCAGGACGAAGTTGAAATCTGCGGTATCAAAGAAGAAACAATGAAGACTGTCTGCACAGGTATTGAAATGTTCAGAAAGCTTCTTGACGAAGGCCGTGCAGGTGATAACATCGGTGTACTTCTTCGTGGTGTTGACCGTAACGAAATCGAGCGTGGACAGGTTATCTGCAAGCCCGGTACAGTTACATGCCACAAGAAATTCAAAGGTCAGATCTATGTACTTACAAAAGAAGAAGGCGGACGTCATACACCTTTCTTCAACAACTACCGTCCTCAGTTCTACTTCAGAACAACTGACGTTACAGGTGTATGCAACCTTCCCGATGGTGTTGAAATGTGTATGCCCGGCGACAACGTAGAAATCACTGTTGAGCTTATCCACCCGATCGCTATGGAGCAGGGACTTGGATTCGCTATCCGTGAAGGCGGACGTACAGTAGGTTCAGGAAAAGTTGCACAGCTTCTTGACTAATCCAAATCGCAAATAAAAAGATATTTGAATATCAAAAAAGGCTTCCGAAATTTCGGGAGCTTTTTTTCTTGCATTATGGGGGGGGTGTACAATCAAATATACACATAGGCGGGACACCACGACCGCTTGTGTGACAAATCTGCTGCCGACTTTCCAGGTTTGAAAGACGGTAAAAAAGAAAAGGAGAAAAGTATGAAAAAAACCAAAGCAGCAAAATGGTCAGCCGGGCAAAAAAATGAGAAAAGTGTTTGATGAAGTGCCTGAAGTGCTATAAAATAAGTAGAAAATAGGGGGATGTTTTTAGAACCTTGCATTATATATGATGGGAGGAAATCAGCCCCTAAAGTAATCGTAAAACAAATGGAAATCCGTTATATTGCTGACAAGATATTAGAAGCGGACAATCTAAAATGTTATGGAGGAAGCAAAATGAAGAAAACGACTGCACGATTACTCGGTACATTCCTTGTGCTGATTATGGTACTGGGCATTATGCCTATGGCTGCATTTGCAGCAGACGGCAAGCAGGAGGAAATTGCAAGTGAAAGCACTACTCTTGCCATCACCGAAACCGCCACGGGCAGCTTGACCGGCGGCTACAAGGCAGACATAACCGTGCCTACAGGTGAAGACGGCAAACCATATCAGTTATACAGCATTTCGTTTACCGGAACATCTTTTAGGACGCCGGAAGCACCTGCCGGCGGCAGCTTTTCCGGTTCGGGCACTCAGTACATAGCAAGCGAAACCGCCACAGCAAAACAGGTTCAAGCTGATCTTTCGGCAATTATCTACTATGGCGAGGGAACAGTTACTATTTCGGCTGTAAAGCAGGCACCAAAAGAAGGCGACACATACTACAACGGTCACTATTACAGCTTAAGCAAAGCGGCAGGGGAACAAACATGGCAGGCTGCAATGACCGCCATGCTTGCAGGCGACACCCAGACCTACTCTGGCTACAAGGGACACCCTGTCACAGTGTCCTCTGTCGGCGAGAATAATGTGGTGAAGAAATATTATAGTAACAATAACAATATACGTATTTGGCTTGGAGGTATTGCAAATACTGCAACGAAAGACAATTCTTATACCAATAATGAGCTGAACAAAATCCCGGGCGGAGATGGAACAAAAACGATAGTGGGAAAAGGCAACAGCTACAAGTGGATTTGGGGCACGCCGGAGGGCGATCAGACGGCGGAGGGATACATTAATGCCATGCCCGATGGTACGGACTATTGGAAATCCGGAGAACCAAACGCAAATCCGGGTTATGTAGTTTACTTCGGATGCGGTGGCCCTGTTTGGGATGACCTTGACAAAGCTAATGTTGACCCGGATGGAAACAGCGTTTTCAAAACAGCCTACGCCCTCACCGAATACTCTCCCATTGATGAGAACGGAAACTGGATTTACGATGAGAACGGCAGCAGCGCAGCCACCGAACTTGCTAATATGCAGAGTGCAAGCCAGTCATTCAGTGCGGAGAATGTGCAGACGATTTATTGTGTTAAGTCAGGCGCTGATACTGCCACTGCCACAGGCAGCAAAGAGAAACCCTATGCCACAATCGCAGATGCGTATGCCGCAGCAACAATAAATAATGCCAGTATCATATACCTGCTGAGCGATCTGACGCAGGATGCTGCGGTCGCGATGAACCAAAACAAGAATGTCACAATCGCTTCTGATCCCGAAGAGCTGGAGGCGTATAACAGTACTGTTGGAAGCGAGGAAAACCAGAAGACCGCTTTTTCCATTAGCCGCACGGCCCAGAACACAAGTACTGTGTTTGATGTTTCAAAAGGCATGCTGACCATTGAAAACATCACGCTGGACGGAGGAAAAACGGAAAATTCCGGAAGTGCGATAAAAGTTAGGTCAAATGCGACTGTAAATATTAAAGACGGTGCGACTATAAAAGATTTCTATGTCAGTGAAAGCGGCACTGTATATAATAATGGCGGAAAACTCAACATGAGCGGCGGCTTGATCACCGGAAACAAGAGCGGCGTGCACGGTGGCGGTGTGTATAACCACAGAAACAGCACGTTCGAAATGAGCGGCGGAAGCATTACAGGCAACAGCGCTGCCAGATATGGCGGCGGTGTGTGCAACTGCGGAAGCTTCACCATGAGCGGCGGAACGATTGGCGGAACGGAAGATGAAAAGAACACTGCAAAGTCAGGCGGCGGAGTGAGCAACCGCAGCGGCGGTGCGTTCGTAATGAACGGCGGAAGCATTACAGGCAACAGTGCTGCAGATAGCGAAGGCAAAGAAGGAAACGGCGGCGGTGTTGAAAACAACAACAGCAGCACATTCAAAATGAGCGGCGGAAGTATTACAGGAAACAGCGCCACAAACTGCGGCGGCGGAGTGCTCAATTATGCCACACTCACAGTTTCCGGCACACCGGTTATCACAGGCAACACCAAGGACGGCACGGCAAATAATGTCTATCTGAGCAAAAATAATACAATTAAGGTTGAGACGGACAGTACGCTCTCAGAGGGCGCAAATATTGGCGTTACAAGTGCAAATGTGCCGAAAGGCGGGAACAAAGTGACCATCGCAGCAGGCACGAGTGAGAAAAAATATTTCAGCTCCGATGCGGGCTATGAGGTCAATGTACTTACTATTGAAGAAGATAACAGTGTGGTGCTGGCGGAGCATAGCTGGAGCGACAAGTGGACAGCTGACGACACCCACCACTGGCATGCATGCCTCAATGACGGCTGTGAGGGAACAAACGATTATACCGAGCACATTTATGACCAGGAAGTGGTAAGCGAGGAGTATCTGAAATCTGATGCCACATGCACAGCAAAAGCAGTTTACTTCAAATCCTGCATCTGCGGCAAAGCGGGCACGGAAACCTTTGAAAACGGAGAGCTGGCTGAACATACATACGGCGAATTGATTCCGCAGAAGGACGCTACCTGCGTTGAAACAGGCATGAAGGCTCATTATCAGTGTTCGGTGTGCGAACAATATTTTGACGAGGAAAAAGCCGAAACAACATTGGAAGCACTGACGATTGCGATAGATATTAACAACCACGACCTTGAACATCACAACGCTCAATTCGCAACTTGTACCCAAAAGGGATGGAAAGCCTACGATACATGCAAACGAGAGGGCTGCAATTACACGACTTATGAAGAAATTCCCGCACAGGGGCACAAGCTGATTAAGGTTCCCGCTGTGGCAGCGACCAAAACGGCTAAGGGAAATATTGAGTATTGGTACTGTGATGTCTGCGGCAAGTATTTCAGCGATAAGGATGGCAAGGTTGAAATCACCAAAGCCGACACTGTCATCGAGCCCATCAACGGCGACAGCGGCAAGAAGGATGATAAAACCGACACCAAGCCGGATACAAAAATAGTGCCTCACACCGGCGACAGCAGTAATCCTGCTTTTTGGATCATACTGATGAGCATCTGTTTCGGAGCGGTGACAGTGACAACGCTTGCAAACAGAAAAAATCAGAGTCATTAAATGGTCAGGCGAGCATAAAAATAAATGAAAAAAAGTGAGAATCTTACAGCATAAGGTTCTCACTTTTTGTTATAATGTAAAAATCAAACAAGGTCGTATTTCTTGCGCAGAACACCTACTTCTTGACGAAACAAGCAGAAGATGCTGTCAAAACACGGTTTCGTTTCTTTTTCACCATTTTCAGACAACAGTTATGTCCTGTTGATTTTCAATTTTTCAAGCTGTTCACGCTTTCGCTCCATAGAAGAATGAACATATGTATTAAGTGTTATCGTAGCGCTGGAGTGCCCCAAAATCTCACTTAGCGTTTTAACATCAACGCCGTATTCAATGCAGCGTGTGGCAAATGTGTGCCTGAGTGCATGATAATTTATTTGCTTGATGTGGTATTTTTCAAGGAGCTTGTGAAAACGGTAAGAAAATGTCCTTGGGCTTACGAATCCGATTTTGTCGGAAACAATATATTCGGATTTTCGACTTTTGTAAAGCGATGGAAGAACATTCATCAGATAAGATGAAATAGGAATATCCCTGAAAGAAGACTTTGTTTTGGGCATATCAATAATCAGCTTTGTTGCACTGCTCCCGTCAGTGTTTTTGACTCTTGCGACAGTTGAACGCACATGCAAAACCGCATTTTCAAAATCAATATCGTCCCATTTAAGCGCACAGATTTCCCCTATCCTAAGCCCTGTGTTCAACGAAATTAAGATTCCTGCGGCAGTTTCGTCAAGGCACATAAGCAATTGCTTTTCAAGAAATGCTTGAGTGCGGACATCAAGTATTTCCATGTCATGCCTTTTTGCCGCAGGCGTGCGGATTCTTGCTTTTGACTTCAATGGCTCGCACATATTCTCCTCTGCGGCAAAATCAATGACTTCAAACACAACTCGCATTATACTTCGCACATAAGACGGAGCAAGTCCACCCGAGTTGTCGATTCTTCCGTGAGTAAGTTTGCTGTCCATAAAATCAGCCAGTAAAAAAGTGTCAATATCGAAAAGCTTATATTTGCCGAGTGTCGGAAGAATATGATTTTCAATAAGATTTTCATATTTTAGAGCTGTTGAGTCTTTGCACCGATTTGCATTTGCTTTTTTCCACATGAATATAACATCTGCAAATGTCGGAGAATTTTGCGGACTGTAATTCAGCAGTTTTCCACCCTCATCATAGCAGTAAGGCTTTCCTCTTGCTTCACCGCTGCTTTGGCTGTAAACAGTGCTGTACAGCGTTTTGCCATTTGCGCCCGTGCCTCTTTTACAGCCGGCTTCCCGGCATCCGTTCTTTCTTTCGTAAATAGGTTTGGTTTTTTCAGTCATAACTAATTTCTCCTTTCTTCAATTCGTTATTGATTTTTTGTCAGCAGTTCTTCTGCTGAGCTTTGATAATATTTTGACGATGTTTTTTTATGGAATTATGAGAGTTTTATGCTTTTTGAAAGAACAATACATTGAAAACCGTTCATTTACAGATTCATTAAATGTACAATGAAAAGAACAGGTATTTTTTAAATACACACATATATATTGACATAGGGGGGCGTTTCAGGCATAATTCAGATTGAATGGTTTTTTGAGCTCGTCAAGAAGTAGGTGTTCTGCGCAAGATTTTAACGCAGAAAGAGATAGGGAAAACGAGAAGAAGGTGACAGGGTCAGCCACAAAGTTTGGCTGACAAGAGAGAGTTAAAACAGGGAGAAGTTTTGTGATTAGGTATAGAATAAAATCTAAAGATGGTTTGCTTACGGTCAAAGTAAAAATTCTTTCCAACAACATTATAAATACAAACGAACTTTATTATTTTTCGGGAAATTTTTTTCGCGGATTTTTAAAGCCGCAGGTGAAGAGTAATAATCTCATTGAATACACGGGGCCTGCCGGCGTTTCGTTGGCTGAAAGGCTTTACAACTCAATCAGCAAATACGAATTCTTCTTTATTGCCGAGCAGATTGTGGATGCAACACTCAGGCTGCAGAAAATGCAGCTGCGCTGGGATAAAGTCGTTTGGAATTTCAGCTATGCTTTCATTAACGAAGTAACAAAAGAACTCAGATTAATTTATCTGCCTATTGAAAATAAAACCGAAGACAGCAGTGTTGTCAATTTTTTGGATAATCTTATTTATTCTGCAAAGCCTTTTGATGCGAAAGATCCGAATTTCTTACAGAAGTTTTTTTATTTCATAAGGTCTCTTGGCGGATATAACCCGAATAAAATCGAAGAATATATAAAAAAAGAATGCCCGGAAGCTGTCATGATGATAAAAAAATTCACAAGTGACGGCAGAGCAGCGACTCTTTCTTCACAAACCGGAGGACTGGACGGCCTGATTGGAGGAGGTCAGCAAGCAGGCTTTTCTTCAAATGATAATGGTTCGACAGCTTTGTTAAACGAAACGAAGGTGACGGGATATTCAAGTACAGACGAAGATGCGACAGGCCTGCTTTCAGGGACACAAACAACAGAATATTCGGGTAATGCCGAGCTTAGCCAAAGTGAAGAAACAGGTCTGCTTTTGGAAGACGGCAGAGTTTTGCCTTTTGGAGTAAAACAGGAAGATTGTACAGTTTATCCGACATTGTTCAGGCTTTCCACAAACGAAAAAATTTCCATAAACAAGCCGGTTTTCAGGCTCGGAAAAGAAAAAAGCTATGTGGACTATTTTGTTTCCAATAATATTGTCGTAAGCAGAAGTCACGCCGACATCATTACCCGAGGGAAAAAATATTTCATAAAAGACCTTAATTCCAAAAATCACACATATATAAACGGAAGGATGATTCAGCCCCAGACAGAGGCCGAAATTCAAAGCGGAGACAGAATCAGACTGGGAAATGAAGAGTTTGAATTTAATATATAAACCCCGATAAGGAGCAAAAAAATGCATTTTACTGCAACGGCTGATACCGATATAGGAATTTCGAAAGATACCAATCAGGACAGTATCTTGATAAAACATGCAAGAACAGACTGCGGAGAAATACTCCTTGGCGCAATATGCGACGGAATGGGAGGATTGTCCAAAGGCGAGCTTGCAAGTGCCGTTGTTATCAGGGCTTTTGCGGATTGGTTTGACAGCCAGCTGCCGCATGAATTAAACAACCTTGACATGAATGTAATAGGTGCCGAATGGTCACTTCTGCTTAAGGAGATGAATTCAAAAATCATTGAATACAGCGGCATTCATGGGATTGAGGGCATAGGAACAACATTTACCGGAATATTGTTTGCCCAAAATCAATATGTGATAGCACATGTAGGAGATACGAGGGTTTATCACATTAACCGATATTTGACACAGCTTACGGACGACCAGACCTTTGTTGCACGAGAAGTGAGCAGAGGAACCATGCTGCTTGAACAGGCAAAGACGGACAAGAGAAGGAATCTCTTGCTGCAGTGCGTCGGGGCATCGCAGGCAGTTGAGCCGCAAATCATAAGCGGCCGTGCGGAAAAGGGAATATATATGTTGTGCTCTGACGGATTCAGACACGAAATTGATGATAGAGAAATTTACGAAGGATTAAATCCCGATGTTTTAAAAGACAAAAATTCCATGCACAGCCATGCAGGATATCTTATCGAACAGGTGAAGAAAAGAGGCGAGAAAGACAATATCTCTGTTTTGCTTATCAAGGCAGATTAAGGCAGATTAAGGTGAAAAGCTATGACGACGATAGGAAGTGTAATTGAAGGCAAATATGAAATATTGAAGGAAATCGGTCACGGCGGCATGTCCACCGTGTATCTTTCTATGGATAAGCGCCTCAACAAACAGTGGGCAGTCAAAGAAGTCAGAAAAGAAGGCGGCAACAGCAAAGACGAGATAGTAGTAAACAGCCTGCTCGCAGAAGCCAATTTGATGAAAAGGCTTGACCACCCCGCACTTCCAAGAATCGTTGATATCATCGACAACGGCTCAACGATCTATATCGTAATGGACTACATCGAAGGAGAAAACCTGAGAAAAACCTTAGACGAGTACGGGGCGCAGCCTGAGGAGCTGGTGATAAATTGGGCAAAACAGCTTTGCGATGTTTTGTCATATCTGCATTCGCAAAAGCCGCCGATTATTTATCGAGATATGAAGCCTGAAAATGTCATGCTTAAGCCCGAGGGCAATGTCAAAATAATCGATTTCGGCATTGCAAGAGAATACAAAGAACAGAAGCTTTCGGACACGACGGTGCTTGGAACAAAAGGATATGCACCGCCCGAGCAGTACAGCGGTCAGACAGACCCGAGGTCGGATATATATGCACTCGGAATGACAATGCATCATCTGCTCACAGGCGTCGATCCAAGAGGAAAACAATATATACCGGTGCGCCAATATAATCCCAATTTGTCCGAGGGAATTGAAATAATAATTGACAGGTGCGTGCAGCCGTCACAGGCAGACAGGTATCAAAGCTGTGCGGATCTGCTTTATGATTTGGAACATCCGGAGCTTATCACAAAGGATTTCAAGAGAAAGCAGAAAAGGAAGCTGACTTCCTTTATCGCCGCCATAGGAGCAGCGGTGGTCCTGGCTATTGCGGGCGTTGCGTTAAACATTACTGCCACGAGCCTTAATAATCAGGATTACGATTCAAACATCGCAAGCTCGGATCCGGAAAATTATTACACGGCAATAAGCATATATCCCGAGCGTGTCGATGCATACAATATGCTGATTGAATATTACAAAAACCATGAGGCAACAAATGACCAGATAACGAAGATAGGAAATACGATTGAGGCAAATGCCGCATCTTTGGACTTGGAAGATCCGGAAGTTGCCGACATGTATTACGACATGGGAAAGCTGTATTTTTCGGATTATGACGGGTCATTTAAAAGCAGGGCGGTCAGTGCGCAAAGCTTTTTTGAGGCGGCTTCGCAAGCCAATGCGGTTTTTGACAAAAA
Source organism: Ruthenibacterium lactatiformans (assembly GCA_963636455.1). GTDB lineage: Bacteria > Bacillota > Clostridia > Lachnospirales > Lachnospiraceae > RGIG5612. The sequence continues at coordinate 1,006 of CAVHKC010000004.1, read as the reverse complement.
GGAAATTGCACTTTGCTATAAATCGATATGTGAATTTATGACAAAGCAAAGCACCACAGCGGAGCATTCGCTGCAGGAATATAACGATCTCTTTGATGAAATCGAAAATGCGATGGATATCGTGGGAAAGGCGGAAGACAGCGAAGCAAATTACGACAAGATTTCTCTTTATTATGTGACAATGCTTTTGATTAACGATCAGGCAGAATATATGGCAGGCGTGGGATTTGAAAGGCAGGATGCACTTGACCTTATGCTTAGCTTAAAAGAAAACGCAAACCAAATCACATCCACGCTTTCTTATGTTAATAACTTGAAAGAAAAGATTAAGTCGGAATATGACTCGTTTACAGCAAATATAAATGCAAGATACAACGAGGTTGAAAAACGCCAGCAGGGAGGTAATTGAAAATGACGCAGACTTTGCAGCTATTATCAACTGTTGCCTTTGTTGTTGCCGGCGTATGCCTGCTCGTTGCCATTTTTTTGTGGTTCTTCTTCAAGATACCGAGCGTTATCGGCGATCTGACGGGAAGCACGGCACGCAAATCAATAGCCAGAATAAGAGAAGCTAACGAAAAAAGCGGGAACAAGTCATATGTGCCAAGCAGGATAAATGCCGGAAGAGGAAAAATCACCGGAACAATGCATGGCAAAGGCACACAAGCAAAGAAAGAAGAAGACAAGTATAAAACAGAAGAATTTGATCAAACAGGTATACTTGAAAATGAAGAAACGGGAACGCTTGATTTGAATTTTGCAGGAGTTGGATCAGAGCCGACAGGAATGCTGAATGAAGAAGGCATAGAAAGGTTCGGCTCGGAAGAAACGGGCAGACTCGATATGAATGGAGCTGAAGGAGCAGGCTCGGAAGAAACCGGACAGTTGGATGCGGAAGGCTCGGAAGAAACCGGGATGCTGATTGAGGAAGGCACAGCAAAACTCGGTTCGGAATATGCAGCTGGAATGCCGGTAAATAATGCCAATTCACAAAAGAATGTGAAAT
>CAVHKC010000003.1:0-18751 GCA_963636455.1 Ruthenibacterium lactatiformans | reverse complement strand
GTTGTCTGCCGACAATTTTCCCCCTGCAATTTGTGACTTACTTAAAATTGAAAAGAGCCTTTGAGGATTTATAATTTGTGACATCATAAAGAATAAATCGAAAAAAACGGAAGAAAGGATAAATCCAATCTGATACATATTGGACTGCACGTAATATCATGCACCCTGAAATTACAGAAGAAGAAAGAAAAAAAATATTTTGAAGACCGGATAACTTGAGACAGAAAACGGCTACTGCGTTATGCCTGACGGCTCCGGATTTGGTTGCAACAAATGTCAAAATCCCTGTCGACATTATGAAGAGCTGTGCTTATCACAGTCTTGAAGAATACTCAAACCTTGCGGTTGTTCTTCCAAGGCTTTATGAAATGTATCATGATATTCCGGACAAAATCGAAGATTATATTTGTTAAGCCCTTTCTAATCCTCTATTATTTATTTAATGTTTTTAGTTTGAAATCCCCCTGTCTGAAGGCAGAGGGATTTCAAGCCGTTATAGGTTCTTTTTTGGAAGCATTACTTTGTGCACCAATATACAACGATTTTTTAAATTTTTTCAAATCTGCGACAATTCGTCACCTGCCTCTTCTTAGTAAAATAATCTTACAATAATGCAGAAAGTATCCTTTTTATTGCTGCTTGTATTAAGGCCATCAAAGCATACCAATCAGATAAATAAATATTTTTACTCTGTCTGAAAGTGCCTGAAAATACAAGAAACGCAAGGGAAGATGGATGCCAAATTTATGGGGCTGCCAAAGAAACAAAGTGTTTGTCTTTGCGGCATACCCCATGGCTGAAAGGAGAACAGTATGATAGTTACCAACACAGGTCAGCAGCAAAGCGTGAAATTTGTTGTGGACACAGACCGATGCTGCGGCTGCAAAAGATGTGTCCGCAGATGTATGGAGGATGTGTGGCATTGGGATGAGGAAAATCAATATGCATATCCCAAATATCCCGATGAATGCGTGCTTTGCCTGCAATGCGAAATGGACTGCCTGAATAATGTCATAAACATTATCCCGGTTCACTTCCTCCAGATTGACCCGCTCGAATACAGTGCAGGTCTTGCAGGAAACAAGGATTTGAAGGGAGGCAACTGATATGGCAGAAATAAAAGATTACGGTGAACTTTTTACATCGGACATATTGATAGTCGGCGGCGGAATGTCGGGGCTTGTGACAGCCATAAGAGCCAAAGAAAATAATCCCGAGCTTGATATTCTGGTTGTTGACAAAGGAATCATCGGCTGGAACGGTCAGTGCACAAAGGCCGGAAACGGAATCCGTGCCACTTCCAAGCACCCCGACGGTGTTATGAATGCACTCAAATATCTTGTTCATGCGCACACACCGTTCTTGAATGACCAGGAATTCTTGAAAAGATATTTGGAAGTCCACAGAGACAATATAGATTATATGAAACACTGCGGAGTTATAACATCCTGTGACGAAGACGGCAATGCCACTCCCCTTGTTTTCATTCCGGACGCTCTTGACATGGGCGGCATATCAATCAATGTTGCGGCACAGCTTAGGAAATTTGCCTTGAAGCTTGGCATAAGGCTTTTAAGCAGAATAAACATTTTCGAACTGCTTACAAGCAAAAATGGCAAAGTTATCGGCGCAATCGGCTTTGATGTTGACAAGGCAGAATGCAAAATTTTCCATGCCAAGGCCGTTGTTCTTGCAACACAGGGCTGTCACTTCAAAAAAATCGGTCTTGAATTTATGGGATACGGCACGGGTGTAGGCGCTGCATACAGAGTCGGCGCAGTCATGGGAAATGTTGAATTTTCAACTCAGGTCGATGTCGTATTCAAAAAGACAAATACGCCTATCTACGGCGGATTCAACATGATCTGCAACAAAGACGGCTTAAACCTTACCGACCATTATATCGGACACAAAGAGTGGGAGGTCACACCTGCCCTCGTTGAAGCGATGGTAAAAGAAGTTGCCGCAGGAAACGGTCCCTTGTGGGTTGATTTGGAAAAGCCGGACGAAGTGCGTGAAATGATCGGCGGACACGATATGGATGAATCCACGCAGCGAATGTTCCGTGACAAGCTTGCGTGGGAAGAACATGTTTTCGAAAAAACAGCCATGGTTTCGGGCGATATCGGAACAAAGCCCGAAACAACAATAAAAACGGTTATCCAGCTTGAGCCTGTAAAAGTCGATACCGACATGAAAACAAATGTGGAAGGTCTTTGGGCAACCGGAAAAATGACTACACAAGGCTGTGCATATTTTGGCTGGACAAGAGGCGACGGCTTGGGAAATGCCTCGACAACGGGAATGATGGCAGGCGACAGCGTTGCTCCTTATGCTGCCAAAGCCGAATTTGACGATTTGCAAATTGACCAGATTGCCGTTCTCAAAGAAAAAATTTATGCACCGCTTAACAGAAAAACAACGCATAAACCCAAAGAAATTTTCGACAAAATCGAAACATATATCTTTGACACAAAATATGCCATAACAAAGGACGACGCTTCTATCGATGAAGTCTTAAACGACATCGAGGAAATGAAGAAGCTTGTTCCGGAACTTACGGCAGACGATCCTCACACTCTTTCCAAGTGCCTTGAGGCAGCAGACAATATCCTTGCTCTTGAAATGATATTCCGCTCCGCAAAAATGCGCAAAGAATCAAGAGGAATCATGTATCCCCACTACCGTGTCGAATATCCAAAGACCGACAACGAAAATTGGCTCAAGTGGATTAATATCAGGCAGGGCAAGGATGGCGAAATGGAACTTTATACAGTGGATATCCCCATGTGGCGGTATCCTGTAAGACCGGAAGGCTACAAAATACGCGAAGGCCATGTTGAAGAATATTATGTGTAAGGAGGCTTCGCAATGTCAGATATAACATTCAATATTAACGGATACGATTATACGATGAAAAAAGGAATCACTATTCTTGAGGCTTCCTTTGAAACGATGAAATTCAAGCGTGAATACCTAAATCAGCCGATTCCCGTTCTTTATTATCTTAAAGGAGTCGTTGATGTGGACAAAAGCGGTGTCTGTGTGGCAGAAGCAGACGGTGTGCTTGTCAATGCTTCCGAAACTTATGTTAAAGAAGGAATGAAGATTCTCACACGAAGCGACAAGGTCAAGGAAGCACGCAAAGCGGCACTTGCCGAAATCCTCAAAAAGCACAATAAAGACTGCCTGCACTGCTTCAGGGATGCGAACTGCGAACTGCAGAACCTCCTTCATGAATACGGCTTCACGAACGAATCAACGCTTCCCGAAAGCGATATGGTGCCCATTGACATTAGTTCTGCGGTCCTGGTTCGTGACAACAACAAATGCATAAAATGCAAGCGCTGCATCAATGTCTGTGCAAAAGCTCAGGCTGTTTCTGCAATCGCCTGCACAGGTGAACGGCTTGACGCCGTAATCGCACCGGCCTCACCTAAGGGGTTTGCCGCCGCTTCATGCGTAAACTGCGGGCAGTGCGTTGCTGTCTGCCCTACCGGTGCACTTGTTGAAAAAACAGATTATTACAAAGTTATCGAAGCTTTGAATGACCCCAAAAAATATGTGGTTGTTCAGGTCGCTCCTGCCGTAAGAGCCGCACTCGGAGAGGTTTTTGAATTCCCCGTAGGCACAGATGTTGAAGGAAGGATTGCAGACGCATTAAAGCGTGCCGGTTTCGATAAGGTTTTTGACACCAAGATTGCCGCAGACCTTACAATCATGGAAGAGGCCCACGAACTCATAGAAAGAATTTCAAAGGATGAGCAGCTTCCGCTTATCACATCATGCTGCCCGGGCTGGATTAAATATGCCGAGCATTTCTATCCCGACTTGCTTTCAAACATTTCAAGCTGTAAAGCACCTCATACGATGTTCGGCGCAGCAGTCAAATCTTATTTTGACGAAAAGAAAATAAAGAGCAAGGAAGATATCGTTGTGGTAAGCGTTATGCCATGCACGGCAAAGAAATTCGAAATCACCCGTGAATATGAAAATGGCGCAGGCGTCTGCGATGTCGATATCGTTATCACAACAAACGAACTTGCAAAACTCCTCAAAGAAAAAGGCATTCAGTTTGAAGCAATGAATCCTTTCACAAAATTTGACGAGCCCTTCGGCAAAGGAACAGGCGCAGGCGTCATATTCGGCGCAACGGGCGGTGTTATGGAGGCTGCTTTAAGAACTGCATATTCAATTCTTTCAGGCAAAGCTCCCAAACCCGTGGAATTTAACGAAGTCCGCGGCATGAGCGGCATCAAAGAAGCCGAATATGAGATAGCCGGAAAGAATCTCAAGGTTGCGGTTGCTTCGGGTCTTGCAAATGCAAATCAGCTCTTGACGCACATCAAAAACGGCGAAGCTGACTATCAATTTGTTGAAATCATGGCCTGTCCGGGAGGCTGCGTAAACGGAGGAGGACAGCCTCATCAAGATTCCGCTTTCAAGGCTTTAAACTGTGTTGCCTCGATGAGAGCGGAAGCACTTTATGCAAATGACGAAAAGTGCGACATGCGTCTTTCTCACGAAAATCCCGAGCTTATCGAACTTTACAAAAACTTCCTCGGTGAAGTCGGAAGCAAAAAGGCGCACGAACTTCTGCATACAAAATACAAAATGAGATAGTTCTCTCAATTTATAACAAGCGCTTTAATAATCAAAAAAGACAGGCGGAAACTTGCAAATGTTTCTGCCTGTTTTTTCTTGTCTTGTTATTGTCTGTCATCACGGCGTTATAAATTCTTTATAAAAATAGTCAAAAACGAATTTTTTTCATCATCTGTCCCATGTAAAATCGCTTACAGTTTATATAATATTGCACATATAAACTTCCCTTGTATTTGTGCCGTTTTTTCTTGTTTTTATCAAATAGCAAGCCTTATGTTCCCTATTTATTATACAGCAATAGACAAAAGGCAGCTTTATGTGTTATTTTATGAACAATGAGCAAACACAGCTGCTTTTAAACCGGAGGTTTTTATGTTTGTAGGTCACAATAATATCTGTAAAATCTTTGCCGATTACGAACCCGAATCACATATCAACTCATATGATTTTTGCGTCACGGCCTGCGAGCTTGTAAAAGATGCGGCACTGCCCTACTCCGAACACATGCTTTATATCGTTGATGATTCCTCGGTTCTTAAGAAAATAAAGCCCATTCAGAACATGAATCTTTGTTTTTTCGCACCCGACCAAAAAGAACTTGCCTCTTTTCTTAAAAAGCATTCGAACATCATAAACTACACGATAATAAATCATAAATTCGACAACGAAACAAAGCTTGTTTTAAGAAATTATTTTGACGAAATCTGCGGTGCGGGCCTTGTTTCCGAAACCATTCTGAATACGATTTTTTATGAATCGGGAATTCAAAAGCTTGTCGATTCTTTCACCCGTGCTTTCAACAACCCCGTTTATGTTTTCGATGCTGGTTATAACCTTGTAGCATGGACAAAAGACCCCAACGCTCCCTTCAGCGTTGACCAAAAAATCATCGACAACATGGGCTTTACATCAGACGAATTTGAAATAATCAATTCCAAAAATCACATTCACAAGAAGGTTCTGCAAAGCGAGGTTCCCGTTAAAGTTCACCACGAAATCTTAGACCAGGATCAGCTTGTGTGTGCAATAGACACAAGAAAAGACATGGGGCATATTGTCATTACATCCGTCACAAGACCGTTCAACGACATGGATGTGAAGCTTCTTATCATGCTCAAAGAAGGAATCTATCAGCAGCTTATAAGGCGTGAATTCGTCCGTGACAACAACGGATACCCCTATGAGTACTTTTTAAAGGACATTTTAGACGGAAAAATCGCCACACCCAAGCAGTATCTGGAGCGCATGAATTATGTCAATACTACTTTTTCAGAAAGCCTCTACTGCATGGTGGTAGAAACTGCCCGAAGCCCTCAGACTCTCAATCTTTATATGGTAAGGCACAAACTTGAATCCCTTTTCCGTGATACAAAAACTTTGATGTATAACGGCGAAATTATTGTTTTGTTCAACCTTCCCAAAGGAAAGCATTTTTCAAAATCAGATATTTCAAAAATAAACAAACTCTGCAATGAGCTTGAAATCTATGCCGGCATAAGCAACAATTTCAACAATCTTTTGGACATTCCAAGCTTCTATAAGCAGGCGCTTCGTGCAATAGAAATCGGCATCGGAAACAACCCCGAACCCGGACTTTCCTCGTACGATACCTATTATATGCAGCACTTGGCAAATATATTTTCGCAGAAGGAATCCGCACTTATCTACTGTCATCCTGCTCTCAAGCAGCTTCTTGAATATGACAAAAAACATGACACACAGCTTTCGCTTACTCTCTATCAATATCTTGCAAATGAAAGAAATTCGGTAGTTGCAGCCGAGGCAATGTTCATCCACCGAAACACCTTAATCTACCGTCTTAAAAAAATCGATACGCTCGTGGATATTGATTATGACAGCTTTTCCGAGCGGGAGTATATCATACTTTCTTATGAAATCTTAAATCCGCACGGAGACAACTGACGACTTGTTTAGGAATTGTGCATACAAAGACAAATCATCAATTTAATTTATACAATCATAACAATTTATTATTCTCTCCGATTGTTATCATCTACATGTAAAGCAAAGCAGAATATGCTTCAATTTGAAGCCTGAATTTTGTTTTGCTTTGGCAAATAGGATAAGAAGCAATGATTGTCAAAAAAATCACAAAATAAAAAAGGAGAGAGTTTTTATGGCTACAAAACAAAAGGCCAAATGGTATGGCCCCAAACAAATCGGTATGATTATTTATACCGGAATCTTAATGCTCGTTTCCGCCTGTCTTGTTGGCGGTGCCACAAACACGGTACTCCCCGCCATTGCAGAAGCACATGGCTGGAATGCACAGTATCTTAACCTGTGGTCGGGCATTTCATGTATTTTGGACGGTGCGGGAATTCTTGTCTGGGCAAGACTTTCCAGAAAGAGCCCCAAAATCATGGCTACGATTGCTTTGGTTATAACGGCAATCTGCATCAGCATATTCGGTTTCACAAACAACATGACAGTTCTCATCATAATGATGCTTATAATGGGTATTGCAAGTGCAGCTTACAGCTCGACCGCCGCAATGACACTTACGGCAAACTGGTGGCCCACTCAGAAGGGTATCGTTTTGGGATGGTCCACAATGGGTATCGTGCTTATGTCTGTTATATATGCACCTTATATTCCCGCAGCTTATGCCAAGTTCGGAATCGGATGGACAAATGTAGGCCTTGGCGTAATCGTTCTTATTATTGCAATTGCAGGGCTTATCTTCGTAAAGGACACTCCGGAAGCAGCAGGCACAACACCTGACGGTCTTACAGGAATCGACCTTACACAGGCAAAGCAGATCACAAAAGAGCTTTCAGAATACAAGAGCCCTTACACATTCAAGAAGATGATTTCAATGCCCAACAACTGGGTTATCTCTTTTGCAGTAGGTCTTCCCATCCTTGTTGCAATGACATTTATTTCAACAACAATTCCCGCCCTTCTTTCCTACGGATATTCGTATCCTCAGGCAGCTGCTGTATTCTCGGTAGGCGGTATCGTTGCTTTGGTAGGTTCATGGGCAATCGGACTTCTTGACCAAAAAGCAGGCACCAAGAAGGCTCAGATAGTATGGGCAGTCCTTGTTCTTTTGGCAATCATATTCGCATGCTTCATGCAGAAGAATTTCGCATTTGCATGGATTGCAGGAATGCTCCTCTTTGCGGCAAACGGCGCAGGAAGAAATATCATTCCTTCATATGTTGCAACTGTATACGGACGCTGGGATTATCCCGCCGCTTATCAGATGATAGGAACCATCGGCATTGTATGCTGCGGTGCTGGCGTTATGGTAACGGCATTCTTCCCGACCTACACATCAATGTACATTTTCGACATCATCCTTCTTGTAATCTCGCTCATCTTAGGATTTATTGCAAAACCTGACATGATCGGCAAGAAAGATACAGAAGAAATCGAAAATAAGATTAAAGCATAAAATCTATAAATTTTAGGTAAGAGAATAAATTTGAAAAATGACAATAACGGTTTTCAAACAACCAATAAATTTCAAATTTTTATAATTTCCTTCTAAGAAAAAAAGAGCTCCCGATGCTGACACGGGAGTTCTTTTTCTGTCTGTTTATTTTATTTTTTAGCTGTGCGGCATACCCATTAGTGCTCAGCCTGATACTGCGATTTAAATTTTATTTGTTTATCTCATCTTTCAGAAGCTCGCACGACATCAATATATATTGTCTTTCCGCCGCATCCTCGTAGTTGATATCAACAATTGTTTCAATCTTATTTATCCTGTAAACAAGTGTATTCCTGTGTATTTTCATGGCGTCTGCCGCCTGCGAACTGCTCCTTTCGTGAAGAAGATACATATAAAGGCTGTATGCAAACTGAGTATTGTTCTTTTTGTCATAATCGATGAGCGTTTTAAGCTTCGGATGGCAGTATGTTTCGGGCGACTCCTTCTGCACGAAAAGATTTTTCATGTGCACCATGTAATAGTCTTTGTAAATAAAAAGGTGTTTCTCCGGTTCAATGCTTGTTCCTATCTCGATTGCACGCAAAGCCTGTTTATAGAAATCATGCAGCTTCACAAGCGAGTCGAAATTGTTGCTGAAGCCTGCATAAAGACCGTATTTTTTGCACATGGCTGCTATTTTGTTCACATCTTTTGCCGAAGGATAGAAGCTCTTTGCAAAGCAGAAAAGAACAATGATTTCCCCGTTATACATCAAGGTCTTTGTATTCGGGAAAAGGCTTTCAAATTTATTTCTTATCAAATAGACATTGAGTGTGTCTGAGCTCCTTGCCGTTTCAATGACAAGGCAGTACATATTCTCGGAAAATTCCGTGTTTACATATTTGAATTTTTCCATATACTGCTTGGGCGTGGCTATCTTTTCATCCAGAAGGTCTTTCATGAAATACTCATACGGATATCCTCTGTTGTCCTTGATAAATTCCTCCTGGAGCAAATGCAGATATATGCCTTCTTTAAGCGTCACAAGCAGCTTTTCGTCCATTTTTCTGAACGGTCGGTTTGACGAATCAATGCAGATATGCCCCATGTCTTTTCTTGTATCCACCGCCAAAACCATCTGCTCATATCCTATTTCATCATGCAGAACCCTGATCGGTGTTTCGCTTTGCATAACCTTCTTGTGAATATGATTTTTGGAATTAAGCAGCGGATATTCCTGTTCCGTAAATCCCATATTTTCTATTATACGCTTGCCCATATCGCTTTTTGCCGCCATATCATAGTTGCAGGCAATCAGATTAAAGCCAGAATCGTAAACGAAGATAGGATTGTTGAAGGCGTGCGTGAAACTGTCCACAAGTGTCTGCACGCTTGCTTTGTTGTAGAGGCTGTTAAGAATTGTCTCCGAAACCAGACCCGCTCCGCAGATTCCGTCATAAAAATCTCTGAGCTTCATCTGAATTTCATCGGAAAATTCGCATTGAATCTCTGTATAATTTATGGGAACTTTATATTTTGACACAATTTCCAAAACATCAACTTTGTCCGGATTACATATAAGAAGATTCATATCCTCTACCGGTTCCAAATTTTCAAGTTCCATGGCACTTTCTGCAATATACAAAATATGCGTTGTATAAGGCTTTACGGCGTGTTTAAGATGATAATAGAAGGTCATGCAGTATTCATAGGCATTAACCTCAATATGCGGTTCGTATTCCTCCAAAATCTTGTTCATTGTCGAATGAGTTATATACATAAAAGCTCCTCTCCTCCCCCTTAAAGTGTGCTTTTCAAGCATGTGCGCTCCTGCATTTTTCTGCCTGCTCTGTCTGCACACAAAGCTTGTGCATGGTTATTTTATCACAAAAAATCTGCCAAACCAATTTCAACATTCTGCACTGTTTATCCGTATGATTGCAAAGAGATTTTGACTTCTGCCTGCTAAACTTTTTTAAGAAATTACCTGAATTTCTAAAAATGCGAATAAATGTCAGGTGCTAAAATATTTGATTTTACAGAGTAAAGTGGCAGAAATTAAACAATACAGCCAAGCATTAAAGCATTTGGCTGCACATAAGCCGAAACTTCTTAATGAAGCGTGTGGGCAGATGACCCTTCCGAGGACTGTTTGAGGCCGACTGCCACAACGAGCATTTCAAAAGCAGTCGGCCGAGTTCCGCAGGAAGGGTCTTTAAAATCTGCACATGCGCTGAATTTAGAAGTTGTCGTTGCGTGCAGCAAATGTTTTTGCTTGGCTGCATATTAAATTCTCAAGCTTATTTCAGCCAAACCATGTTTTTGAATCCAACTCAGTATTAAAGCTTCAAAAAAGTCAGCCAGACAAAAAATTTGCCCGGCTGATTTTTTGCTTTTATTGACTTTGAAGTGCACTGATTGCAGGCAAATACCTTTGCTTGACAACCGTTTTACTTTTCGAAATCAAATCCGTCCCAAACGGGTTTTCCTGTGTAATGCTTAACTTCTTCTGCACCGCTTAAGACACGGATTGCGCCCGCTGCCATAGCCTCTGTTTCAAAACTTCCTGCGTAAACATAAACAGGAGCGATCCACTTTACTCCTTCCGTAATCTTTGCAACAAGCTCTTCATCGTGCGCCATGCCGCCGGTCATAAGAATTGCGTCAACTTCTCCGTAAAGTGCTCCTGCCATCATTGCAGTCCATTTGATTATCGTGTAAATCATGGCCTCATACGAAAGCTTCGCAAACTTGTCGCCGCCCTTTATCATCTCTTTGACTTTTCTCAAATCGTCGGTTCCCAAAAGGTCAACAAGTCCGCCTCTGTTTGAAGCCAGCTCATAAGCGTCTTCAAATGTATATCCCTTTTTCATCATATTGGCGATATCGTCTGTGCAGATGTCTCCCGAACGATTGGGGCTTATGGGGCCTTGTGCATCGCCTGCACGGCTTCCGTCGATTGCTTTGCCCTTGCGGTGCGCTGTGATGCTGATTCCGCCGCCCATGTGAAGGATTATATAATTTGAATCTTCATATTTGACGCCCATCAGCTCGCTGTGATGAATTGCGGTCTGCTTCTGGTTGAGCGGATGAGAACGTGCCGGGCGGTAAATTCCCTTGACGCCTGTCATTCTTGCAAGGTCGCACATTTCATCTATCGGCATGGGGTTTACAAAATATGCGGGAACTCCCAGTTCCTTGCTGAACTGATAAGCAATCTTTATGCCAAGCGTTGCCGGATGATGGATTTCCGCAACATCCCTCGTTGCATGGTCATATGCAAGGTCGTCAATAAGATATGTGCCGCCTTCGCAGGCATAGAGGCCCACGCCTCTGCCTACGACTGCATCTATTTTTGACAAATCCACTTCGTTTTCCTTGAGTGCATCTTTGATAAGCTTGATTCTGATCGGCTCCTGGTCGGCAAAAGTTTTGCAGTCTGCAAATTCACTTCTGTCGTGGTCAACCGTTTTGTCCCAAACCACCTTATCGCCCGTAACAAGTCCGACTTTTGTGCTGCTTGAACCGGGATTGATTGTAAGAATTGTATATTCTTTCAAAGTTCTTTCCTTTCCATGTCTGAATATTTTGATTCACATTTTCAGCTTTATTTGTTCTTCTTTTGTTTATAAGCTGCAAGAACGCTCAAAAGTGCAAGGTCGTTGTAGAGGATATCGTCCGTGTCGCTTCTTGAGCAGTCAAGAATCGGAAGTCTGAATCCCTGATACAAAGGACCGTAAACAGTTGCACCTCCAAGCCTTTGCAGAAGCTTTGTTCCCACATTGCAGCCTGCGGCATCTGGAAAAATCAGCACATTTGCCTGCCCAGCAACATCGCTCGGGCGTTTAACCTTCTTTGCTCCGACTCTTTCGTCAACAGCAGCATCTGCTTGGAATTCACCGTCAATTTTAAGGTCCGGTCTCATCTGCTTTGCAAGCTCAACTGCAGCCCTTACCTTCTTCACAGGCTCGCTCATTCCGCCGCTTCCGTCAGTTGAAAATGAAAGGAATGCACATTTGGGTTCGATTCCCGTGACGGCTTCAAAAGTTTCGCAAGAAGCTATTGCAATGCTTGCATGCTGTTCGATTGTAGGCTCGATGCACACGGCACCGTCCGACATTCCGAAGCAGTTTCCCTGCTTTCCGTTGAAATGAGCCGCTTCCAAAACAAGAAGCCCAGATGCTGTGCTGCAGCCTTCGTCTCTGCCTATGATACTGTTTGCCGCAAGAACGAATTCATAAGTTGTTGTGTCAACGCCTGCAAGCGTTCCGTCAGCATCTCCTACAGCTTCCATAAGCGTTGCAAGGTAAAGCGGATCATCGATACGCTTCTCGACAAACTTCTTTGACATTACCTTGAAAGGCGAAGCGTCATATTTTTCAAGAAGCTCCTGTTTGTAGGCCGCATCATTTATGTCTGCAACCTTTATTGCCGAAACATCAACACCGTATTTTTCTGCCGCTGCCTTCACTTTTTGCGGAACTCCCACAAAAATCACGTTTGCGATTCCGTCAGCAACCGCCTTTGCCGAAGCCTTGAGCACATATTCGTTTTCGCACTCGGGAACGGCAATCGTCTTAACATCGGCTTTTGCTTTTTCATATATATTCTCAATAAAGCCCATCTTAATCGTCCTTTCTTTTGTATTTCATCCGAAATTCTGCCCGAAAACGGAGCATTATTTCGGACTGCCTTTACATTTTCTCTTTGACTTTGTTTACGAAATCAGCCAGAGTGTTCAGAAGGCTTGCTTCCTGTATCTCGATTGTAACTTCCAATTCTTCTTCGATTTCCGAGATCATAACGATCATCTTCATCGATTCGTTTGAAAGGTCTTCTCTGATATCCGTCTTCATCGTGAGGGTTGATTCGTCAACACCATACGCATCTGCCGCACATGAAAGCACAGTCTGAGCAATAGGGTCTGTGGAAACATCGATATCATCCGCACTGTCTGCAGCCGGTGCACTCTCGCTGAGCGCCGAACCTTCCGAAGGCATCCTGAACTTTCCTGTTGTCTTGGAAATCTTGATAAATTCCGAATTTTCGTCTTCAAGCTTCCATACAACGATTTTTGTGTCAAGGTCCTGGATAATCGCAGGCCTTACATAAACATCTTCAGTTTCAACCTTACGGCAGAATTCATCATATTTGTCAGGGTCGATATGAATAAGGCTCGAACAGAAAATATCAATATTCGGAACCTCGATTCCGATTGCCCAATAATCTCCGTTAACCTGTCTGAACTCGGGATCTCCGAAAGCACCCACAGTAGAGAGCACCTGATTTACCCTGCCTCTCATGTCGTTAAGTTCAACCCATTCCGTGTCAAGGCAGCCGCACTCGTTGCAGCAAAGATAGGGCACAAACTCAATATGTCCGCATTTTGTGCACTTTCTTCCTAAAATTTTTCCTTCTTCAAGGGCATCGTAATAGCCCTGAACGATTTTCACCATGTCCTGTTTAGTCATATCTTTATGGCTCATTACTCTTCCCTCCTTACTTCTTTTCCAAAATTATGCAAAGAACATTCTGTCCGCCGCCGAAGCCTCTTATCATCGCACGGTTTACAGGGTTCTTAACCTGTGTTGTTCCTCTTTCGCCTCTCATCTGAAGGACAGTTTCATAAATATCGTGAAGTCCCGAAGCTGCGGATGCATGGCCGTACTGGCATCTTCCGCCGTGAGGCTGTACAGGGCGGTCGCCGTCAAATGCGGCTCTGCCTTCCATCATATATTCCCAGCCTTTGTCTGCCGGCAGATATTCGCACTCTTCTGCCGCAAGCATTTCAGACTGCATGAAGAAGTCGTTTGTCATGAAAAGATCCATATCCTTGCCTGTAAGACCCGTGAGCTCGCGAACCTGCTTATATGCATTTGCTGTAGCCTGCTTTTCAAGAAGCGGCGTGCTGTATTCTATGCAGGAATGTCCGATTCCCAAAACCTCGATGGGATGGTCTGTGTACTTGTATGCCATTTCCGTGGGGCATACAATGAATGCACCTGCACCGTCGCAGCGCTGTTCGAAGTGGCAGGCTCTCATATATTTTCCGATAAGCGGATTGAATCTCGAATGCAGATATTCTTCTGCCGTTTCAAGTCCGTTTTCGTGTGCGAGGTCTTCAAATGTCGTATCGAAAAGACCGAGGGGATTCAAAGCTGCCGCACGCCTGCAGTTTATTGCCATGTTTGTCATGACTTTATCGATTGTTTCGTCACTTAAATTGTTCTTTTTGAAATATTCGTCAATCCACGATTCCGAACTGAAAGGCAGAACGCCTCTTGTGAAGAGATTGTAATCCCTTGTTACTGTTGAACAAAGAACTTCGTGGAAAATCGCATCTGTACCGAAACGGCGTTTTGTCAAAACTCTTGTGGGGTATGCGATGGAATAAGGCATATCTATGCCGCCGCTCAAAACAACATCATATGTTCCGCTTGCAACATAATTTACCGCAGTTTCAAGTGCAACATAACCTGTGGCACAAGCCTCGCTTTGGTGCATGGAGCCCTTGCCCTTCATTCCGAGCCAGTTTGCCACATGAATGTTTGCCGTTGCAAAATTGCTTATCCAGCCGGGGCCTGCCTGACCGTGAATGAAGAAATCCACATCCTTGCCTGTCATTCCGGCATCACGCATTGCAGCCTGCGAAGCATATCCGAACAATTCGCCTTCTGTAAGACCGTTCACTTCCGGGTCGTCCAAAACACGCACAAAAGGCGTGGCACCCACACCGATGATCGAGACGCTTCTTCCATAAGGCTTAAGCTTCGGAATATTATCATTGAAATTCATCCGATTAATCCTCCTTTTAAACACTTTTTTAAGGAACAAAGTCACTCTTTTTAAGATAACTTTACATATTCCCTGAGATTCTTTTTCATGTTTAAATTTTACAAGCTTAATCGGATTTTCTTTTATTTATTCTTTTCCAAAGATATGGTTGTTTTTGTGCACCGGTGACAATACCGGGCAGTATTTCCGCCCGGCCGATTTTAATTAACTGTTTTACAGCAATTTCTTGTCAAAATTTTAATATTGCGTCTCTGATTTCCACATAATTCCAATATTCGATTCCGGAAATCCCTTTATAAAATCCTTTAATATGATCGCCCCTGTTTCTGAGAATTTCAGGACAATACGATTTTTTTACATGATCGAAATTATACAGGACGATAATATTTAATCCATCCTTAATTGCTTTTTCGCATTCATATTGAACAAAACTTTTCATATCTGTTGAATGTCCTCTGATACATCCGCGCCAATATGACTTGCAGTGTTGACAGGAACCCTTTGTCAATACAGCCGTTTTTTCTCCAATCTTATTTCCTCAATCTGCGACGGGTAAATCACAATATGTATCCGTCCATATATTTCATTTTTTCTGCGTATTACAGCTGCAACTAATAAATTATAAGCTTTTTGCAAAGATATCCCGGTTCGTGATCTGCCAGAACCAATTAAGGGGACATACAAATCAAAACCCTGCCCTTCTTTATCATATAAATCTATCATTGATTCAAGTGAGTCTATAATATCAGTAATTTTGCTATGTGCTTTGTTCTCTTTATCAAACTCTGATACCGCCAGCAAAAAAAACTTAACATTATCCACATCTACTGTCGCAACACTTGCAATCGGATATACATCGGTATTTCCAACGGTCGAACAACAAACTCTGCATTTTGATAATCCTCTGTTTTTTAGGCTCCGTTCAATCTTCTTATTTAATTCTGCACTGCATAAACATTTTTTGTTTCTCATATAAACAATCCATTGCTCATGTATCGTATTTTCTGAAACAAGCGGAACATTTTCATCCCCTGATTTTTCTTCGATCTTTGTTTCGAATGTTGTATTTACCGGAATTACTATATTAACTTTCTCTTTCAACTCCTTTTTCTCGGGAATTTCAAATAAATCAATTGCCACAACATCAATTATACAACCAGCGTTCTTATACAAAGTCTTAATAGGTCTGATTGTTTTGTTGAAAAACATTGGATTTGCAAAATACTGTTCAATAAATTTCGGTTTATCATATTCAGAATTTTCAAATTCTTCAGCAAATACTTTAAATGCTCTCACATCCTTTTCACGACTTAAATTCTCCGTATTTTTTATCGAATAAAGAAATATTCCAACAAGAAAATCCTCCAAAACCACTTCGTTCATTTTAATGAGGTCCTTCTTCTTTATTCCATTTACTAATTCGATATGCGTTTCATCACCGATGTCTGATTGACTGATCCATTTTTGAAGCACACGCACTAAAAACGCATGCTTATTTTCATCCAATAATGGTATTACATTTTTTCGAAAATTTAACGAGATTGTTTTTTCGTCCAAATCGTCCATCAACAGCTGTAAATAACTATTAAGGTTTCTTTTACCCCTAAATACAGCTGAAATAGCAGAATCATCATCGCCGCAGTCATAACCCGGATATAATGTCTGAAAAATTTTTTCACCCAACTGCTTTTGTTTAATCAATGGAGCTTTGCATATTTTCAACGCCGTAAGAAAAACGCCAACACAAAAATACATTAATTTTCTTCTCCTGCGAAATCAACAATATCTCCAACATTTACATCCAATGTACAACATATCCGTCCCAGCACTTCCAGACTGACAGGTAATCCTTTTCCCATCTTTGCCATTGTAGCTGCCGTAATAGATGCCTTTTCCATTAAATCTTTTTTCTTCATATTTTTGTCGATAAGTATCTTCCATAGTTTTCTATAATCAAATTTCATCATTTTAACTAAACTCATTTCAAGCTTTTCAACATGTATTTTAAAAGTACAATATCATATTTCCATATTTAAATCAACTGTTTTGCATATATTTACTTTAAGTTCTTAAAATTTTGCCCATATTTTTACCACTAAATAACCATATATTTTTCTGTTTTGAAATTTCTCTTAAAAGTATCATTTAACCATAAAAACAACCTCAGTCGCCGGACGAAAAGTGTAAATAAAAATTATTTATTGTCCTGTACAAGCACATAAACAATAAAAAAATTACAAAAACTCAGGAGGTATTATGCTATGATACTAAACAACAATAAATACGATACCCGTCCCGGTTGCAAAGACATGTGGAACTCATTTATGGTAAAAGGTGCCACTTTCGGCAAACATGACATACCCTTTTGTCCGACGACAGCAACTCATATTCCTAATCAACAGGTAACATGGGAAGAAGCAAAACAGATTCACAAAAAGCATATCGCCCGAAAAGAATATGATTACTATGTGGATGCATTTGTAAACTAGTATCTGGATGATTACAAATTTGACGGTGTTCGCGGGATCTGGCATGACCATGTATTCGTACTTAAAGTTCTTCAACATTTTGCAGGAGCAATTACCCCTGATTTCAGCACAAATCAGGATTTTCCGGAGGCCATAAAGATATATGCCACATACAGGATGCGCGCATATGGATATTGGTTGGGATGTGATGGGATTGAGATAATAAATAATGTTCGTTGGGGTACAAAAGAAACTTTCGAATACTGCTTCGAAGGCATCCCTAAGAACAGCATTATTTCCATCGGAACCGTAGGCGGCAGCCCTCGAAAACTGATTAACAGAAACCGTTTTGAAACGGGGCTTTTCAAAATGGCTGAAGTACTCAAGCCGCACATAATTCTTGTTTATGGCTCTGCAAAAGGAGAATGTTTTGATAAGCTGAGGACTCAAGGAATACAGATCGTTTCCTTCCAAAGTAAGACTGCAAAAGTCTTCGAAAGGAGGAAACCTGATGAGTAAAGGTTCCAGCGGCCATTTCCACTATACAACAGGTGACATCGCAACCCTTGTCGATTTGATGGGAGCAGCTCAGGCAAAAGTTTCCAAGCTTATTACCGATACACCTGATAGCAAGAAAAAAGCAGC
Organism: Ruthenibacterium lactatiformans; assembly: GCA_963636455.1. GTDB lineage: Bacteria > Bacillota > Clostridia > Lachnospirales > Lachnospiraceae > RGIG5612. The sequence continues at coordinate 838 of CAVHKC010000003.1, read as the reverse complement.
AGCAATAGGTGCATACGATAAACGAACAGGTAAAACAATCGCCGCTTTTGCAGGAGAAATACCTAAAAAAATTGCTCTGGAATTGATAAAACGAGCTGATGCCATAGGAGGAATCGGCACACACGGTCTTACTGAACGTAATACTATCGGAGTATGTGCTGAATTTCATGTTGTTAATAGCCTGCTTTTAAGCGGTTCCAAGTGGGAAGACATACATCTTACCCCTGCAATCAGCCCTCGTACTGGACAGGTTATGCCGTACTGCGACAACTGCAAAGCAATGTTTCGGGATTTAATAAACTAGGTGAGGTGACTAAAAATGAGATATAGTGAAATCGATGTGCAATGCGAAGACATTATGTGGTTTGGAATTGACGCAGACAGGCATATCCTTGCGTTCACGTCCGGTGGTTGCGGGTGCGTACCTGAATATGTCTGCCGTAGCAAAGAAGAAACAGCACAATTAGAAAAATTTTTCATGGAGAAACTAAAGCCCTCATGCGAGAGCATAATGGAAATTTCGGATGATGGCAGCTTTCTTACAGAGGATGCCCTGCATCTTTCCCAAAAAGGAATATTTGTTTATGATGTTTCATTTGAGAAAAACCACAAAGACGAGTACACGATAATTGCAAGGCCAACAGTTCCTCTTCAAATTGATGGGTTGCCAAAAGAAATCATTTCTGTTCTTGCTGACCACATCATAGAATGCGGCATGGCAGGTTCAAAATTCATACATGTAAAACATGCATATTAAAAAGCCAATCCCATGTTGCTTTCAACGAGTGTGTGAAAACTTTTCTGTAAAATAGGATTTCCCGTGATTATATTTGTGGCT
>CAVHKC010000002.1:15789-18756 GCA_963636455.1 Ruthenibacterium lactatiformans | reverse complement strand
ATATAAAATCAAATATAATATTGAAAAAACATTTCCAAATGGTGTTCGTGTTGGTAATGTTCCAGACCATAAAAACCCCAAAAAGCGAAAATCCATGTCGCAAACATGGTTTCCACGCAATTGGGCAGAAAAAGATATTCGACGAGCCGGAGAACATGTTGCAGGCCTGAAAGGAAATCGTCATATACCAGACGGAAAACCTGTATACGGGATTTATAAAGGCGTTCGTGTCGGAGTAATAAGAACAAATGGGAAAATCGCTACAGTATTTCCGGATTCAGACCAACGTTCAGCATTAAAGAAGCGGAGAAAATAATATGAATATTAAAGAACTTAGAGAAATTATTGCTCAGTATATTTCACTTGATGCCAATGATGACTTTGCAACAGAAAAATGCTGGAAAAAACTGACAGAATTGCTCTCTGAAGATGTTTCCGAAACAATCCAGTTTTTTGAAAAGGAATGTACAACTGAAGAATTTTATTGGCTTAGTTCTATATTTGAAGATATTGTCGAAAAAACTAAAAGCAAGGAATTGATTTCAGTTTGGCGCTCTAAACTTTCAAATATTTCACCTGAAAGCTTTAATCCAGGAGATTTTAAATCATCACTTATGCGAACATCTGTTAGTTATGAAAACTATATTAAAAGCATTGCCCAAGAAATTGACTTTGCCGAGGGCGAAATATAATCTGATTAAATTTTCTGATGCTGATTACCGTTCTAAATTTCACGTTTGTGCATCATAAGACAAAAAAAGGCGGCCGGTTGGCCGCCTTTTCTTGTTATTTTAACTCATCAAGGAAGTTTCGGATTCTTCCGAGCGCTTCTTTCAGTTCTTTGATTGAATATGCATATGAGATTCTTACAAAGCCTTCGCCGCATGCTCCGAAAGCTGTTCCCGGGACAACCGCAAGTTTCTGGCTTTCAAGCAGCCTGCTTGCAAATTCTTCGGACGTCATTCCCAGATGCTTGATGCTTGGGAAAACATAGAATGCACCATAAGGCTCGAAACATTCAAATCCCATTTCGCGAAGCTCGCTTATCAGGAAGCGTCTTCTTTGGTTATATGATTCCCTCATGCGTTCCACATCTTCATCGCCCGCACGCAGTGCCTCAAGCCCTGCATACTGGCTGGTCGTGGGGGCGCACATGATCGCATATTGGTGAAGCTTCGTCATCTGCGAGATAATTTCTTCAGGACCAACCGCAAATCCGAGCCTCCAGCCCGTCATTGCATAAGATTTGGAAAATCCGTTGATTATAACCGTTCTTTCCTGCATTCCGGGAATTTCGGCAATCGTGACATGCTTGCCGCCGTAGGTAAGCTCTGAATATATTTCGTCCGTTATAACGATAATGTCTTTTTCAATGCAGACTTCGGCAATTTCCTCAAGGTCTTTCCTTTCCATTATCGCACCCGTAGGGTTATTCGGAAATGCAAGCATGAGAATCTTCGTTTTGGGTGTTATTGCATCCAAAAGTTCCTGCTTTGTAAGGCGGAATTCATTTTCAACCTTAAGGTCGATCGTCACCGGAACGCCGCCTGCAAGAATTGTGCAGGGAACATACGAAACATAGCAAGGCTCCGGAATAATCACCTCATCGCCCGGGTCAAGCATTGCCCTTAATGCCATGTCGATGGCCTCACTTCCTCCGACAGTAATGAGCACTTCGTTTTGCCCGTGGTAGTCCAGATTGTATTTTCTCTTGTAATATCTTGCGACTTCCTCCTTAAGTGCCGGAAGTCCCGCATTTGATGTGTAAAATGTTCTTCCCTTTTCGAGCGAATAAATGCCCATTTCTCTTATATGCCAGGGGGTGTCAAAATCAGGTTCGCCAACGCCAAGTGAAATGGCATCGTCCATCTCCGCAACAACATCAAAGAATTTTCTGATTCCAGACGGCTGCAGACTTCTTGTGAGTTTTGATATAGGATCTCTCAAAATGATACTTTCTCTCTTTCATCTTTTTTCTTTTCGGTAAGCACTGTACCAAAGTCTTTGTAACGTTTCATAATAAAGTGAGTTGCCGTGCCCGTAACATATTCGATAGGCGAAAGCTTGCTTGAAACGAAGTTTGCAACCTGCCTCATTGTTTTGCCTTCAAGCAGAACCAGAAAATCATATCTGCCCGAAATCAGATAGCAAAACTTCACTTCATCGAATTTATATATACGCTCGGCAATCGTATCGAAGCCCAATTCTCTTTGCGTGTTAACGCTGACTTCAATCAGGGCATCAACCTTTTCCTCACTCGTGTTATCCCAGTTTATGAGGGTGTAATATCCGCAGATAATACCTTCCTGCTCCAGTTCCTGGAGCGTATTGGCGACAGTCGCTTCATCAGAGCCAAGCATTGTCGCAAGCTCCTTAAGCTCGATTCTTGAATTGTTCTCAATAAGTCTTAATAATTCTTCTTTCATAACTGCCTCCTGTATTTGAAATTATAGGTTTCTTAAATTTATTTATATGCCGCTTTGTCGTTTTCTGTTTGCAATATCCTTGCTCTGGCGCTTGGGCGGTGTAAGGAATCTTTTGTTTTCGCCGTTTATTACGAGTCTGTCCTTTTTATTTGTCGTATGTCCGATTTCCGAAAGCATAACTGTTTGCTCATCCGAAAGGCAATTTATTGCACTTTCGCATTCTGAAACACCGTCACATATCACAAGCAGGCAGCCCGAAGAATCCGATTCATAAGGATTTTCCGAAAAAAGCTCGCATATTTCAACAACTTCCTGCCTTATGGGAATCCTTCCGACATTCACTTCGCAGCCGCATGCCAATTCGGCGCATGCCCTCCACAGCGCACCAAAGATTCCGCCCTCGGCTATTGTACTAATATAAATGCACTTGCATTTGTTTGCAAGTAGAAATTCCCGCACTTTTTCCTTTATTGCTTGTATATTTTGTTCGCCTTCTGCCTCTGCAAACAACGCCTCTGTTTGTTTTATGAAAAAGATTGGG
>CAVHKC010000002.1:0-15779 GCA_963636455.1 Ruthenibacterium lactatiformans | reverse complement strand
GTTTTCCTCAAACAGCCTTGCGGCGCACTCTATTCCGATTGTTCCGGTTATATATATACGCAATGTACTTTTTCTCCCGTCTCCGAACGTTCTTGGTTTCTCAAAATCATCCTGTTTTCTGAAGCAGAAACTTCCCCTCCGAAATCATTGTGATTTTTTAACCACCGTCATTTTATTACAATCGCTGCAAGAAGTGCAAAAAACTTAAGCAAGGTATCTTGTATTCCCTTCACGCTTGTCGGGATTTTTGCCGGGGTGTAAACAAAATAAGGTTTCGTGTCGGGATAAAATTTAATAATATCTGCATGCATCTGCAAAAATTCGGGAAGTTTTTCAACATCAATCTTGGCATTTCTGAACATTTCGATCTTAAATTTGCTTTTGCTTCCGGAAATTTCCGTGATATAAACCTCATGCGCCTTTGCTTTGATAAGTGCAATTGTGAGCAGATTGCCGACAGCCTTAGGCACGGGGCCGAACCTGTCCATAAGCTCTTCCTGGATATCCTCGAGACTTTCAATATCAGAAATTGCCGCAATTTTTTTGTACATCGAAAGCTTTTCAAATTCGTTTTTGATATATTCCGATGGGATATAGCCGTCAATATCAAGGTCTATTGCCGTTTCAAACTCCTCCGGGATTTCCTCGCCTTTAAGCATCATCACTGCACGGTTTAACATCTTGCAGTAAAGTTCATATCCTACAGCCTCCATGTGCCCCGACTGTTCTGCGCCCAGGATATTTCCCGCACCCCGAATCTCAAGATCACGCATTGCAATCTTTATTCCGCTTCCAAGCTCCGAAAATTCCCTTATAGCTTTGAGCCTCTTTTCCGCAACCTCTTTTATAAGCTTGTCTTTCCTGAAAAACAAAAAAGCATAAGCTGTCTTGTTGGAACGCCCGACACGGCCTCTGAGCTGATAAAGCTGAGAAAGCCCGAATTTATCGGCATCATGGACAATTATCGTATTAACATTCGATATATCAAGTCCTGTTTCAATGATAGTAGTCGAAACAAGTACATCAATCAGACCCTCCGTAAAGTCTTCCATTATTGCTTCCAAATCTTTGGGATTCATCTGCCCGTGTGCGCACTGCACATTGAGTTCCGGCACCATCTGCCTGACTTTTTCCGCCACAATGTCGATATTGTCCACTCGGTTGTAGACATAATAAACCTGCCCGCCGCGCCTGCTTTCCCGCAGGATCGCCTCTTTTACCGCTTCATCGGAATATTCCATCACATAAGTCTGAATAGGGACTCTGTCCACGGGAGGCTCCGTAAGAAGGCTCATATCGCGGATGTTCGCAATACTCATATGCAGTGTTCTTGGGATCGGAGTCGCGCTTAAAGTCAAAACATCCACATCTTTCCTGAGATTCTTGATTTTTTCTTTGTGTGCAACGCCAAAACGCTGCTCTTCGTCTATGACAAGAAGTCCCAAATCCTTAAACTCTATATCTTTGGAAAGAAGCCTGTGCGTTCCGACAACAATATCAGCCATGCCGTTTTTCAGTTCTTTGAGCGTTTCTTTTTGTTCGGCAGGCGTTGAAAAGCGTGAAAGCATTTTCACTGTAACGGGGAAGTGTTCCATGCGCTTTGATATAGTGTTGAAATGCTGCTGCGCAAGCACGGTCGTAGGAACCAAAAATGCCGCCTGCTTTCCCTCCTGAACTGCTTTGAAGGCGGCTCTTATGGCCACTTCTGTCTTTCCGAAACCGACATCTCCGCAAATTAAGCGGTCCATAATCTTGCCGCTTTCCATGTCGGCTTTGACATCCTCTATCGCCTTCAGCTGGTCTTTCGTTTCTTCAAATTCGAACTGGCTTTCAAACTCACTTTGCCAAACCGTGTCTGGCATATATTTGTGCCCCTGTTTCGACTGCCTTGCCGCATAAAGCCTGATGAGCTCCTGCGCAATATCCTGAACGGATTTGCTGACTCTTGCCTTTGTATTTGCCCATTCCTTTCCGCCTATGCGGTTTATCTTGGGCTTTGCAGCGTCTGCTCCAGCATATTTTTGAATCTTGTCAAAGTCCGAAGCCAGCACAAAAAGGCAGTCCCCCTTGGCATACTCGATTTTCATGTAGTCCTTTTCGCAGCCGTCGATACGTATCCTTTCGATTCCTCTGTATATGCCGACACCGTGATTTTCATGCACCACATAATCATTTATGTTCAAATCCAGGAAATCCTTGATCGGATCGCCCGAATATTTTCTCTTCTTTCTTCTTGCGATTTTCCTTTTTCCGAATATATCGACTTCGGACATAACGCAAAATTTCAAGCCGGGATACTCAAATCCCACTCGCAATGCCCCGCAAACAACGCAGATTAACCCCGATTTAAGCTCGCTCAAATCATCATTTCCCACAAATGCGCTGATTTTGTTTTCACGCAGATTCTTGACCATATTTTCGGCACGGGATGGAGTCGCTGCATATATTAAAACCTTATAGCCTTCTTTTTTATATCTTTTAAGGTCTTCTGTCATATCCAAAAATCTGCCGTTGTAAGATGCAATATTTTTGGTATTTGCCATGAATTTTTTTTGCGGCGTAATACAGTCTATGCTTTGGTCAAGCAAAGTAAACATCAGACATTTTCTTTTTGAAAGTTCCTTTGCAAGCTCTTCGTTGTTTTCCAATGTTCTGTCGGGTTCGTCGATAATAAACAGCGTTTTTTTTCTGTCGAAATATTCGATAAAAGGCACTTCTGCATTTTGCGAAACGCCGCTCGGATATATCGAAATTTCTTCTGCTTCTTCAATAGAGCGCTGGCTTTCTGTGTCAAAATATTTGATTGTTTCGATTTCATCGCCGAACAAATCAATTCTGTAAGGGGCATCTTCTGCAAAAGGAAATACATCGATAATATTGCCCCTTATTGAAAATTCTCCGTGCGCAGTAACCTGCGACTCGTTTTCATAGCCCATTTCCGTAAGCCGTTTGGCTATTTCTTCTTCGTTTGCCGCACCGCCTTTTTTCAGAAAGATTATCTCATCCTTCATTTTTTCTTTTGAAACAAGCTTGTCTGCAAATGCCTGTGGTGTCGTTACTATTGTGAATCTTCGGTCGTTATAAAGGTCTTTTATGACTTCTATTCGCTGTTCTGTTATGAAGCTTCCGCTGATATCGGCTTTGAAAAACATGGGATCAACCGCAGGATAATATGCAGCTTCCTTGTCGAATGCCTGGTAGTTTGCAAGAATTTCCCGTGCACGAATCTCATCTCGTGCGATTATAAGCTTTATGTCATATAAACCGGCTTTGGAATCAGCACCCGAAGCTTTGTTCGAATCTCCGCCTTTATCGAGAGCATAAATAAAATGCTCCATTGCCGATGGCACAAATCCCACAGCCTGAATAAGCGCATCCTTTTTGAATGCGCCTGTAATCTTTTTATATATGTCTGTTTCATCAAGAATTGTTCTTAGAATTTCCATTGAAATTATTCATCGCACAATCGATGCCGTTGTCTATGATATCGACAACCGATTCTGCCGCTCTTTCAAGTGCGTCGTCTATTTCTTTTCTTTCAGACGGTGCAAAACGCCCCAGCACAAAATCCACCATGTCCGCATTTTCGGCTCGTTTTCCGATTCCCACTCTCACACGGATGAACTGCTCGCTGCCCAAATTTTCGACAATGCTCTTCATGCCGTTGTGGCTTCCCGCACTTCCTTTTGCCTTGAGCCTTATCGTGCCTATCGCAAGGTCCGTGTCGTCATATATAACGACCAGCTCTTTTTTTGTGTCTGTTTTGTAGTAGTTTGCAATTTTTCTTATTGCTTCGCCGCTTAGGTTCATAAATGTTAGCGGCTTTGCAAGCAGTACCTGCTTCCCGTTGATTTCACCTTTTCCGACAAGTGCACGAAATCTGCTTTTTTTAAGGGTAATCTTATATTTTTCTGCCAATATATCGATGCAGTCAAAGCCCATATTATGGCGTGTTTTTTCATATTTCGGAGTTGGATTTCCAAGCCCTGCTATCAAATACATTTTGTTCGTTTCCGTTTCATAAATTTTTGCGGTATTTTTTACAAACCGTTCATTGCCAAACAGCCCTGTACAGACCATCAATCGGTACTTCCCGTGTCTGAATAATTCTTTCTTCTTAAGAAGAATCTTCATAGGAGCTCATATGTATGTTACTTTCTTCCGAGTGACCTGTCGGCCACTTGAAAATTATATATTTTCACATCAACAGTTGCAAGACATAAGAGTAAACTAAGTAAGCGTCCTCTTTGATTGAGCCGATTTGTCTTTCATTGACCCGAATGTAAAAATCCTTTATTATGAATCTTACGCAAATAAAAATCGGATAACATATATATGCACGTATTTTGTTCATATATGGTGTCGCCCATGTTTTATGCAGAAAAAAATTCCGGCTGTGCGAGAATGAAATATGCAACAGCTCAGCATTAATAAAGGTAAGAAAAGTTATGATGAAAAAAGCGGAAAAAGTCAGAACAATTCTGGACAGACTTGACGAACATTATTCGGTAAATATTAAATGCTATCTGCACTACAAAGAGCCGTGGCAGCTTTTGTTCTCAACAATCATGAGCGCGCAGTGCACGGATGTACGCGTCAATGAAGTTTCTGAAAAATTGTTTGAAAAATATCCCAATCTTTCGGACTTCACGGTGATTTCCCAAGAGGAGCTGGAAAGCGAAATCCGTTCGACCGGGTTTTACCATAACAAGGCAAAAAATATCATTGCCTGCGCAAAGGTTCTTTGCGAACAATATGACGGAAAAGTTCCATCCGACATAGACGAACTCGTGAAACTTCCGGGAGTCGGACGCAAAACAGCGAATGTCATACGGGGCGAAATTTTTTCGATACCGAGCATTGTTGTCGACACTCATGTCGGAAGAATCGCAAGAAGGCTTGGCTGGAGCAAAAGCGAGGATCCCAAAAAAGTGGAATTTGATTTGATGAAGCTTCTGCCCGAAGATCACTGGATTTTAATAAACCTGCAGCTTATCGCACATGGAAGAGCCATCTGCATTTCGCGAAGACCGAGGTGCGAAGAATGCTTTTTGGCTGAACTCTGCCCTGATAAATACAAACGGAGTCCGTTCGGGCTCCGTTTGTAAAAGATGCGATATCATCCATTTGTCTTACTTCACCAAGACACCATTTTTGTCGAAGGTGTAAGTCTTTCTGTTAATTGTGTGGGTTCCTATGAGTGCTCTGCCTTTTTCGGTTTCAAAGTAGTATGTCTTACCATTAATCGTTTGGAATCCTGTCTGCATTCTTCCGGTTCCCGCTTCAAAGTAACGCCAGTAGCCGTTTACCTTTTGCAGGCCTGTAAGCATCTTGCCGGAAGTAAGGTCAAAGTAACGCCAGTAGCTATTTATCTTTTGCAGACCTGTAAGCATTTCTCCTGCACCGTTCGGATTGAAATAATACCAGCTTCCATCAACCTTCTTAAGGCCTTCAACTCTTACTCCTGTTGACAAATCTGTGTAATAAGTCTTTCCTCTGTCGGATATCCAACCCTTCTGCATTACATTATCTTTATAGAAGTAATACTTTCCGTCAATCAGGTTCCATCCGTCCGGAGCAAGCTTAGGAATAACTTCCTGTGCTTTAATTACTTTGCCGCAGATTACGCAGTGTGCTCCGTCTGTAAGGCCGTCTTCTTCACATGTTGCTGCATATCCTTTGTCAGCAACGATGGCATGATTTGTCATCGGTATTACGCTACCCTTCATAATAACTTTGTTGCAGAGCGTACATACGGCATTTCCGGTGTAACCTGTCTGTGTACATGTCGGTGTTATATATCCTGTCATTTCAAGGTTATGCTCAAGCTTTTCAACAAATTCCTGTGCAACAAGAACCGTTTTGCAGACCGAGCAGTGTTTTCCTGCCGTAAGGCCCGAATGTTCGCATGTTGCTGAAACCGCCGCATCATCCACGATCGTATGCGGAAGCTTATCAAGTATCTGCTGTGCAACAATAATTTCGCCGCATCTTGTACAGTGCTTTCCTTCCGAAAGGCCGGAATGCTCACATGTCGCTTCAACTGCCGCATCCGTAACCTCATTGTGTCCGAGTGCCGGGAATACCTGTGCTTTAGTCTTATAATAATCGCACTTAGCACATTTTATTCCGCCGCTTGAGCCGTCTTCCGTGCATGTTGCTTCAGTTGCAGCTTCCATTATGAACATTTCATGCACGCATGCATAACCGCAGTGCTCACAGACTCCGTCTTTCCATTCATGGGCTTCCTCGCCGGCGGCATTGCAGTATTTGCAGGTCATCGTATGATTTTCATCATCCTTCTGTTCATACTTCCAGCTATGAAAATCCTCGCCGCATGTAACCGCAAACGACTTCGTCTCGGCATTCCACTCAAGAAGAAGCTTAGTTCCGTTCACATCAAGCGTGTGGTTTTCGCCTGTAAGATAAAGATAAATATTATCATCTTCAAGCTCTGTCCAGTTGCTTATTGTTGCCGTAATCGCGCTTTGAGATTCTTTGTCGTAATCTTCATTCACATATTTCCAGCCGTGCGTGCTTCCTTCGTAAAGCAAAGTGCCTTCTTCGTCTTTGACGCTAAGCTCGTCTTCTTCAAATCTTGATGTGTCAAGCGTAAGAAGATAAAGCTGATTTCCAGACTCGTCAACAACCTTTGCGGTGATTGCTTTGTTGCCGTTTACTCCCGCACTTTCCGCATTCCACTGGCTGTATGCATTCGTGTCAAGGAAAGCTCTTAACGAACCGCCCGTATATACAAGTGTGCCGCCTTCGGAATCATTGCCTTTATCAAAACCGCCGCCGCCGATTGCAGCTCCCGTGTAGTCAACATTGACCGTAATCTTGCTGTTTGCATCCACATAGAAGTTTCCGCCCGGAGCTGCCGTGTCGCCTGCGCTTCCGCCGATTGCGGAACCTCTCGAGTTTGCAATCAGGTTAATTTCACTGTTCTTCACAATGATATCGCCCGGTGTCGCACTCGTTCCGATTCCCGCACCGGAGCCGATTCCCGCGCCCTGTTTTGTTCCTTTAAGGAAAATCTTTGCACCGTCAAATGTAATTTTGCCGTTTGTCTCCGGTGTCAGAGGTGTTCCGTTTCCGCCGTTTCCGCCGATTCCCGCACCCTGTTCACTCTTGTAAATGTAAGCCGTTTCGCCGCAGATTGTAAGCTCCGTATCTTTGTTTACGTGAATCATAGCATAACCGCTTGTGTCGGTCGTCTGCTCCAGCACATTCACTCCGGCAAATGTAAGCTTATTTCCCTTGCCCGTGAAATTAACAAGGTTTGTCATTTGGCTTAAGCTTTTATCATCATTTGTGATAAACAAATCCTGCAAAGTCAGGTCGACATTTTCGTTAATGCCATTGATAAAAATGTTCTTATAAGCAGCTGCCGTACCCAAACCGACAATCGTAACAGGCTCTGTTGTCGCTATTGAAATGGTAATTCCTGAAGTGCCTTCGGCAATGGCATATATACCGCCCGCCCGGATATAATTCAATGTTCTGTTACTCAGCGTTTGAGTAATGCTTCCTTCATCGACCGCCTTTACAAGCGTAATATCAACCGTGCCGTCCTTTACGGGCTGAATCTGTCTTCCAATTGAAACATAACCATCCGCTTTCACGGTATAGTTATAAACATTTCCTTTATAAAGCGAATATTTATAAACTCCGCTTGAAGCACTTACGGGAGAAACCTGCTTTCCGCTGTTGTCCGTAAGCGTAAGCACGGCATTGGCATCTGCAGGCAGGACATTAAATGTCACTTCCGCTCCAGCTTTAAGCTCAATCTGCAGCGTCTTATCGCCCGTTGTAACGGCAAAGCGTTTCGTTTCAATCGCACATCCTTCAGCCTCAACCTTATAATAATATGTTCCCGACATAAGATTATATTTGCCGTTTTCTCCGGTTTCGGGGTTACTGAAGTCTTTGTTCTTCGAAACAACAAGGCTGTATTTTTCCGCACCCGTAATCTCAAATGTCACACTGCACTCCTGCGGTTCGGGATCCGCTTCCCATTCTAAGATGGGGCGTCCGTACACAGCCGAATCCTTCCATGAGGCGCCTGTTGCGCCATTTAAGGTTGCCGCGTAAAGTATGCCGCCGTCCAGTTTTGCAATATCTGACGCACCATAAGTGTTTGTGCAAACGGTATTGTAACGACCATATTCATCATAATCAAAATCATTTGCATGAATTTCACTGTAACGCAGGCTTTTATAAATCGGTGTATTCCCCAAATCTCCCAGATAGTACGGTGCTGAAACTTCACCCGTGTTGTATGAATTGGTTATACTCAAATTATATCGGTTGTATTCACTTGTTCCGACAAGTCCGCCCATTCGTGACCGAAGCCACGAGTATGTGATTGTGTTTGTGACATCTCCGCTGTTATAGCAGTCTGTTATTTTTACACCATCACTGTTGCAATTGCCAACCAATCCTCCCTGATATCTTGCAGGGCCTGTAATATTTGCGTGGTTTGCACTGTTTGAAATTGTTGCACGGTCTAACCATGAAACAAGACCGCCGCATATTACGCCGCCTACATATACCGCGGTAGAAATTCCGCTTTTGTTGTCCGTTTTGATAACCATAGGAGACGTACCTGTAATTTCGCCTTCATTAAGGCAATTAGATATTGTTGCAGTCGCTGTCCCAGACGGAAATATAGTTCCAAAGGCGCCGACGATACCCCCGAGGTCTACTTCTGTAAGCAATCTCTTAGAATCCTCGCTTCCCAGTGCAGTACCTTCAATTTTGCCGTAATTTATGCAATTGCTGATGGTCAGTTCAGCCGCATGATTTCCGGCACTTCCCACTATTCCTCCAGCACATCCCGCCACAAACGTTATGTCCGCATAGTTGGTGCATCCTTCTACCAAAGATGCTTTTGGAGTTTCATATGATTCGTGAATATAACCTACAATACCTCCGATATAACCATCATCACCATCATCGATATATGTACTTGTAATCTTTCCGGACACGGTAAGATTTTTCACAGTCGAACCTTCTATATATCCGAAAAATCCGATGTATTTATTATTGTCCGAAACAACATTCAGGTTTGAAACTGTATAACCCTGTCCGTCAAAGCTTCCTCTGAAAGGATGGCTGTATGTGCCTATCGGGTTCCAGTCACTTTCAAGCTGAATATTATTTTCAAGTTTTACCGTTATTCCCGAATAATCCAGACCCGCTGTGTTGACCTCCAACGCAAGCTGCTTTAAGTCGCTTTCCGTCTTTACGCTTGTGATTGAAGGTTCAGACGGCCTGTCCATATATTCTGCTTTCAGATTTACCGCTTCTTTTGGCATTGTAAACGAAAGGCTGTCTGTAATATCCTTTTCACCCGAAGTCGTCACCATTACAAGCGACGCCAATGTACGTCCTTCTTTCGGAGTGACAACTACCTTTACGGTTTTTCCATAAGCTGCAGAAACTGCACTTTCTTCGTCAACGGTGAATGCGACAGTGCTTCCTTCTTCAGACTCTGCCGTCAGAGAATAACTTTTCACTGTATACGAAGCCGATGACTCGTCACTGTCTAAGAAGCCGTCCTTTTGCGCTATCGCACGGATTGTCATATCCTTATCAACACTTATGGGATCGCTGTAAGCAAAGCGTCCGCTTTCCGTCGGATCTGACCCGTCTTTGGTGTAGTAGATGGTTGCTCCTTCATCTGCCGTAAGTGTTACGCTATCACCCGCATCCACTTTACCCGCTTCAGGTGAAAAAACGGGGGCTGCAGTCTTTTGCAAAGGAACAAGCACACCTTCTGCCGTAAGGTCTATCTTCGGTGTATCTTCGCCGTTTTGGGCACAGACAACATATCCCGTGCCTTCAACATATTTAATGCCCGTGAGACCTTTTGCCTGAAAAGCCTCTTCATCCAGTCTGTACGCTCCGCTTTCGTCCGTGTAGGTAATCGTCAAAATCTCTCCGCCGTGGACAATCTCTCCGCTCGTAAGTTGTTTATCGCCCCTGGCAACAGAGAGCGTGCCGTTGTCAGGGTTCTGAAAATTTACCGTATACGCAAAATAAACCGACATTCCTCTTGCAGGAACGTCACCCGTGTATGTGTATGCACCCGTCTGTCCCACATAAGGTGTCTCCGGGGAATACAATACGCCGTCTACATAAATTTGTTCAATTGCATAACCTTCCTTGGGCGTAATGACATACTGTCCAGATTCTTCGGCTGCCGCAACCTGTCCGCCATAGCCCCATGTTACATCATAGCCTTCAGCCTGAATGCTGCCGCCCGTAGTGGTATCGGCCTGTGATGTTACCTTAAACGAAACACTTTTGACTTCTATTGAAGTTTCTTTGCTTTTGCCAAACCACTGGTAGGGTTCTGTTTCCGTTCCGCCATTCATGCCGTTTAAAACTTCCTCGCTTACAGACGTTCCGTTAACCAGGCATTCTTCTATCTCATGGCCGTTTTGAGCTATAACTTTTATTGAACTAAAATACTCCTTTATTCCAGTTGTCACTTCAATATCACTTACAGGGCAATATACTATATTCATGCTTGAAGAAGCTAAAAGTCTTTTTTCAGTACTTATTTTGCCGCCATAAATATTCATTGTAGGCGCCTGCCCGCTCTCGTAACCCTGAAGCAAGTAATAGTCAGAGGAAATGTTCCCCCCATATATGCTGAATTTATGTCCCGTTCCGCTTAGGAATATAGCGGTGTAATCCGCAATTACATTCAAATCGCATAATGTTAAATCAGAGTTTCTTCCTGTAATGTTTCGCGTCATTTTCAGCGTTGCGTTATTTTTCCCTTTTAAGGTAACATTAACGCCATCGGGGATTTTTATGTTCTCTTCCACGGATATATCTTCAGAAATTTCAATGGTTATGTCCGACGTAGCACTCTCAATTATACTTTTAAGATTTATGGCATCAGCATTTACTTTTTTTGAAAATGGTGAAATTGAGAACAACCCAAGTACAAGAGCAAAAACCATTAAAATCGAAATAATTTTTTTTCTCATCTTTCCTTCTTTCTGAAACAGGGAATTAACGGTAACTACCCGTAATAATATTCCCTATATTTAAATGGCTTCAATTATTATAAAAATACACAGGAAGGGGAAATCCCCCTTTCTGTGTTTACAAATTAATTCAAATATTCTGCACTCAGATATATTTTATTATTATCACGGTCAAGTACAACTTCCCCCTGAAGACATTTAACCTGCTCCGCATCTGTTCTCTGCAGAGAGTATCCGTTCCCTACAATTATTGCAGAACCGTCTTCAGGTGCTTCCATATCAAATGTCATAGCACAGGGAAGTGCTGTCTTCGCACTTACAACAGCTCCTTCGCCGAGATATATATTCCCGACGATTGAAATTCCGCCAAAATCTTCCAGCGTAATATTGCTTGAGGCATCTGCTGCCTTTATGCTGTAAGATGTCGCAGATATTGCCGCTTTATTTACTGTGAGCGCACCGCCTGAAAGCACATCAACTCCCACGCCGCAATTTGTCAGTTTGACATTTCCGCGCAGACGCAGTGTGCCGCTTTGTACCTGAAAAATAGTTCCGACATCGCCCGAAAATTCCATTGTTGTCAATGTAACAATTCCGTCCGTGTTTATATTAAACATCAGACTTCCTGCAGGGGTTCCGCTTTTGACTGTTACTTTGTCGTTTCGGGTCATGGGTTCAGTAATCTGCACCGTGTTAAGCACCGTAATGGTTCCTCCGGAAACAACGGCGTCAAGCGCACGCTCAAAGTCTTCAAACTGTGCGGTGCTTCCGCCAAGTGTTACACTTTGCGTTTTTGAAACTTCTATATTAATGTCAAAACTATACTCCGTTCCGGAATATACGCCATAGATGCGCTCAACAGTATCAGTGCCCGTAAGTGCACCGTCAAGGCTCAGCTTATAATCCGTTATCGGAACGTCTTCCTGTCCCAAATATTTTGCCACAAGCACCATTCCGGTTGTGTCAAAACTTTCACCGGCAGTGTAACTCGTTTTCGTCGGTTCGGTTTCCATCACAATTTCAAAGCCAATCGCTGTAACTGTTATAGGAACTTTGACTTCATACTCCTGCCCTCCGTATTTTCCTGACACTTTGATGTATGTATCAGCAATTGTCAGCGGAGTGGTCGTACTCGGTGTATATGTATACGGTCCAGGTACAGTCTTTACAGTTCCATCACGGTATGTTGCTGTAATAACCAGATTTGTCGGATCAAAACAGGTCCCTTCAGCATATTCGCTTTTGTAATCGCCGGAATAACCTAATTCAGTCGGTGACGGATCTAAATCGGAAGTAGTTGCGGTATTGGTAAGCGTAGGATAACATCCGGTTTTTTGAGTCCATCGAGCTTCCGCACCGACATAGATTAACTTAACAAATTCAGTACCTTTCATTCCTGAATCCGACTTGTAAATCGATTTGTCTTCACCTTTAAGCTTTTGTGACCCATAGCAATTTATATTTGTTCCTTCGGTATTACCTGAAATGTTTTCAAAGTATGCATGACCTTCAATCTTGCCATAGTTAAAACAGTTCACGCATTTTGAGCCTGAATTCAAAAATCCGCAGATTCCGCCCATCCAGCTTCCGTCATTGCTGTGAATGTATCCTCCGTTCCAACAGTTCCAGATCTTACCGATTACTTCCGGATTTTTCTTGTCACCACTGTGGCCCGCAATTCCTCCGGCACCGCCTTTGCTGTTGTACGCAGCATAAACTTCAGCCGAATTAGAGCAGGAGTTTACAGTGCCGAAATTCGTTCCGACAATACCTCCCACCTTACTGTACGCTTTCACCTGTGCTGTGTTGGAACAGTTTAAGATGTAGCCTGAGCTGTTAAGTCCGACAACTCCTCCGACATTATACTGTCCGGAAGCGGTAACCGCTGTCTCGTTAACAACACCGTCAACCACACCGCGCGACTGATTGGTTCCGACTACTGCCGAAAAGTAATCCTGATTGCTTCCCGACACGGTCAGCGTTCCCGCTACCTTCAGATTTTTCACGGTCCCGCTGTTGTTTGCGATGATTGCAAAATTACCCGATGTTCCCGGATTGGTACCCTTCCAGGTAATCGTATAATGTTCGCTGTCACCGTCAAACGTGCCCGAAAACTGTTCGACCGGCGTCCATGTTGCCGCATCAATTTCAATATTGGCGCCCAGGACATAATCGCCGCTGCTCATAGCCGCAAGCTGCTTGACAGTAGTGATTTTCTCGACATTGTCACCCGCAAAAGCTGTAGTGCTAAGCAGACTCAATGCCATTATCAGCGTCAAAATCACGGATATGAATTTTTTGCTGACATTTTTTGTCATATCATCTTTCCCTCCTTTTTTCCTTATTTTTTTGCCCTAATGGTTAACATTGCAGTCCCTTTCTGATTTCTGAAACCGCTCCGGAAACGGAACTGAAATTTCAAGAAACTGTTGTTTTTTACCATTACTTATCGGTTTTTATATTATTAGGAATTCCCTAAAATAATCCGTTATGTATTATTTTGTCAGGTGCATCCTAAAAATATCCTGTTGTAAATATTCTGCTTTTTATATATTTTGGTTTTCTCCAAAATACTCTTACTTTATCAGGTTATTTCTGAAACAGTCCGCCTAAAATTGATTACACGAAAAACAGCCGTAACCGTTAAATGCGGCACAGCACTTTGCTCAAATTTGTTGGATTTATCTGTGATTTTTCTTTTGAAATCCCCGTTTCCAGATTCCTGGAATTTCCTTTTCTCCTACGCATATCTGCCAACCCTCTTAAATTTGCAGTAAACTGCATACACTCCTGTGCAAAAACCTGCAAAACACTAAGTCCGCTTTTCGTTGACAAATATTCTCCACTCGTGGATTTATTTTAGTACATTCTTTTTCAAAAGTCTACAAAAAATTTTAACAGACTTTTTGTCAGACTATAATGTAATTCATTATGGTCGATACCATATATAATCTCAAAAAATCCTTTAATTAAGCCGCTTTTGCACTGTTTATAGGATTTTTATTTCAGACTTCAATCTTTTTTTCTTCTATTGGAGCATGTTAAGATAATATAAAGATTTTCTGCCTTATATTAACTGACTTTAAAATACAGACTAAATACAAAAAACATTCAGCAATTAAGGGTTCTGTTAAAAAACTGTTTTGGTTTTCGAATTGCTGTTATAATATCCCAAAATAAAACAGAAATTTTTTTAAGGCGCACATGGGTGATACCTCATCGCGCATAAAAGACAAGGAGACCACCTATATGGCAAGAGAATATTGGAAACCCGGAAACATGCTTTATCCGCTGCCTTCCGTCATGGTAAGCTGCCAAAGGCCGGGAGGAAAGCCGAATATTATCACGATTGCATGGACAGGAACCATCTGCTCAGACCCTCCCATGCTTTCGATTTCCGTTCAGCCGATAAGATACTCCCACAGCATTTTGCTTGAAACAAAGGAATTTGTTGTTAATCTCGTTGATGAAAAGACCACATTTGCAATGGATATGTGCGGCGTAAAATCCGGCCGTGATATCGACAAATTCAAGGAATTGAATCTGACCGCAATCCCTTCAAAAACAGTTGCATGCCCCAGTATTGCAGAATGCCCTGTAAGCATTGAATGCAAGGTAAGCGACATAATCCATTTGGGTTCGCATGATATGTTCCTTGCAAAAGTAAGCGCTGTGTCGGTCGAAGCTGAATATATGGATGAAAAGGAAGTTCGACATGGGCAGCCTCAAACTTACGGCATATAATCACGGAGAATACTTTTCGATGGGCGAAAAGCTCGGCAAATTCGGATACAGCGTCAAGAAAAACAAATAGGCTTAAGCCATGGTTTTTTTGAATGCAATTTCTGTCTTTATATCGACAATCAGCGGAATAAAGCAGAATATAAGATAGCCGGCAAAGAAAACATAAGAAGCGCCGGTTGTTTCCGGGAATATTATCCACGGATTGTACAGCATATCCGTCCTTCCCGTAAACGCAGCGGCAAATGTGAGCGTCATGAGCACAACCATGATTATAACAAGTGCTCTGTCACGCAAATCAAATCGGTATATCGAAAATGCGCTTCTTTTTGCAAGCTGGCTTCCCCTGCTTTTCATGGAATCGGAAATTGTTATAAATGCTTCGATCGTCCATGTTGTCACGGCAGAAATCAGCTTTGACAGATTTTTCAACCAACTCATGCCCGCGTTCTTGCAGACGCCTTTTCCTATGCAGCGCCTTGCGGTGTTGTACTGCTTTCCCTTGTTTGCAATGCGGGGCGTCATCCTTATGAGAATCGAAATAAACAAAGAAAGCCTGGGGCTTATTCTTCCGAAAAGGTATATAACTTTGTCGGTTGTTATGACAGTATGCATGCAGCCAAGCCACATCAATATGCACGAAATCCTAAGGCCAATGCAAAGCCCGAACAAAACGGATTCAAGCGTGATGCTGTTTCCGATGAAATTTTTTGCAAGGACCGTCACTCCGAAATGATTGTAGGAACTGTAAAAAGCCGCAAACAAAAGCCCGATAACGATTGCGGCAATCAGCATTTTGACTCCCTTTGCTCCGCGTCTTTTCAAATAATATATGCATGCCGCTAACAGCCCCTCAATCAGAAAGACCGGGTGTGTGAAGCATGCGCCCGCAATAATTGCCGCCGCAAAAAAGATAAAATTAACCGCAGGATGACAATTTTCAAATCCCATATTTAATCCTTATTCTTTCAAGCTTGTCCATAAACGGCCTGCCAATCAGCAAAAGCGTCACAAATGTGCATGCGGCCTGGC
>CAVHKC010000001.1:0-27698 GCA_963636455.1 Ruthenibacterium lactatiformans | reverse complement strand
GTGGTTCTGGCTTATTTCAAATGTTTTTTACGACAGTCTTTTGATTGATTCACGGCTTGAACTGATTGAACCCGATGTCATACCGGAAACCGAAGATGAAATCTTCGCTATTGCATTCACAATGACAGAAAAGCTTTATTGGAGAATGGAAAGGGATTTTTCCGAAAGAGAAGATATCGAGAAGCATTCCGTGAAAATCGAAAATGAACCTGCATGGGACATTGATGCGGAAAATGAAGAAAATTCGGAAAGCCCCGGATATTTTGCGGTGTGTCAAGATATTTTGGAGCGAATCAAAGGCTATAAAATAAAAAAGAAAGAGCCATGGAACAATGTCTATTCCGACATGCAGAAAAGGTCATATATTTGTGCATGCGAAACAAGAATGGATAAGCTTACGAATTTCGAACTGAATAAATACAAACAGTTTCTTATCGAGCTTGCGCAAAAAGGCGATATTATGGCTCAGGAAACAATGGCATTTTCTTATTATTCAGGTTCGCGTGCGTTTCCGCAAAATTGGAGAAATGCAGAAGAAGCCATGCTTGATGTGTTTGAAGAAACAGGCAGTCCGGCCATGGCAAACTCACTGGGATATATTTATTATTACGGGCGGACGACAGGCGGGGTTCCCGATTTTGAAAAGGCTTTTAAATATTTTACCATCGGAATGATTGGCGGTGAGGATGAATCTATATATAAAATCGGAGATATGCTTATATACGGCCGTGGAATACCGCAAAATCTTGACCTCGGAATAAAGCTTATAATAGACGGTTATACGGACACAATGCATGATTTCTGCATGGGCTATTACGACTGCAAGTTTGCCGATTATGCGCTTCGCATGGGGAATATATGCAGGGATAAGCTTGTGACCGACATAAGCGTGCGAGATGCATACAGATACTATCTTGAAGCTGATTTTGCAATAAAAAAGCGGTGCGCAGAATTCGAATCGCGAAACGACAAATCAGTCCGCACAGCTATTGAAAGGGAACTCGAAAAAATAGCGGACAGGCTTTGCCTTGATATGAACAAAACAGAAGTGAAATCAAATTTTCCGCTTTTTTTGCCACAGCTTTTCAAGGACGATTTTCCGCTCCGAGTGGAGATAATTCACAAAAAAAATGAATACATGCTGAATGTGGAACGATTCAGGCTTTCAGACGAAATTGATGAAAATATACCGCTTCCGCCCGAACTGAGGGAAGCACCAAAGATTCTTACATCATATCCGGAGCTTTCATGCTGCGAACTGGTTTCAAAGCTTGGTTACAGGCTTGAAAATGTCAGCGTTGCAAAGAAACCCAAGGGAGCGTATTGCCTTTCGGACGGTTTCAAGAGGAACGAACTGACAAATGCGATTGAATTTTATTATGGCGGAGAAATGGTCGCTGCGGTAGAGGCCGAGTGGTATGTGACGACGGTTGAAAAAGAACCGGTTCAGCCGCTTTAAATTATGTATGACGCAACAACAAACAATCCGCTTGGAAATGAAAAAATAAGCACGCTTCTGCGCAAATTTGCGGTTCCCAGCATCATAGCGATGGTTGTGAGCGGATGCTACAATATCGTTGACCAGCTCTTTATCGGAAATATCATCGGGGAACTCGGGAATGCGGCAACGAATGTGGCGTTTCCTTTGACAAATATGTGCCTGGCACTTGGCCTTATGCTTGGCATAGGCGGGGCGGCGGGCTTCAACCTGCGTCTTGGTGCGGGAAGGAAAGACGAAGCGCCATACTTTTTCAGGAATTCGCTGACGCTTCTTTTGGTTGTCGGGGTTATACTTCTTGCTGTAACCGAGATTTGGCTTGATCCGATATTGCGTCTGTGCGGATCTCCGGAAACTGTTATGCCTTATGCAAGGGATTACCTTGGAATCACGGCAATCGGATTTCCGTTCTACATATTTTCGGTCGGAGCAGGGCACCTTTTGAGAGCTGACGGCCGTCCGAACTTGATTATGGTCACAAATGTTGTGGGAACCTTAATCAACATCGGTCTTGATGCATTGTTTATGCTGGGGCTTGGCTGGGGAATTGCAGGTGCTGCATGGGCAACCATCATTGGACAGTTTGTGGCTGCTTTGATACAGTTTATCTGCCTTTTGAAGCCAAAGACGGTGGAAATGTCGGCAAAACATTATATTCCCCGTCCTCAATATGCCGCAAAGTGTGCGGCATACGGACTTGCGCCATTTGCAAATCAGATTTCTCTTATGATTGTTCAGATTGTCCTGAACAATTCCTTGAGAATTTACGGAGGACAAAGCATTTTCGGAGAAGAAATTCCCATTGCGATTTCCGGAATCATCCTCAAGGTCGGGACAATTTTCAGCGGAATTGTGATCGGACTTTCACAGGGAAATCAGCCGATTTTAAGCTTCAACTACGGTGCGAAAAAATACAGAAGAGTGAAGGAAGCATATTATTATTCGCTTATTGTCGCATTTATAATATCAATATTAAGTTTTGCACTCTACCAGCTTTTTCCGGATTTCATCCTTGGGCTTTTCGGCGAAGGCTCGGAAGAATATTTCATTTTGGGAAGAATGTTTTTTCGCAAATATTTGTTCTTTGCATGTTTGTTTTTCATACAGATGCTTTCGGCAAATATGTTCACGGCAATCGGAAAACCGTGGAAAGGAATGTTCCTTTCACTTACAAGGCAGATAATTTATCTTTTGCCGCTCATGCTTGTCTTCCCCAGATTTATGGGAATCGAGGGCATAATATATGCGCAGCCGGCAGCGGATTTTCTTGCAATCGCAACAGCTGTCATAATGGTTGTAATTGAATTTAGAAAACCCGAATTCAGAAACGAAAAAGGGGTTTTCAAGGGAATTTTTCTAAAAAAATCGACAGATGATAATCTGTGATGTAATATGTGTGATGTAAATTAATTTTGGCGTTTGCCTGTTGTAAAATTAAGCATACAAAAAATAATAATTTAAGATTGATTGTGTCAAATGACATATGAAAAAACAGGGCAAAAAAAAGTCTTGGATAAACTAAAAAAATAACAGATAAAAATTACAGGAGGTAGTTATATGGCAAAGGGAAAGGGATTTTTCGGAGAGTTTAAAGAATTCATATCACGAGGCAATGTCATGGACATGGCAGTCGGCATCATTGTCGGCGCTGCTTTTACGGCAATTGTAACCTCGCTTGTGGATGATATTTTATCTCCCATCATCGGACTGCTTTTCAAGTTTGATCTTTCAAAGCTTGCAATTCACATAAACGAGAATCTGTCGATCAACTACGGTTCGTTCATTTCGGCAGTCATCAACTTCTTAATAATCGCTTTTGTTGTATTCTGTATAGTAAAGACATTGAACAAAGCGGCAGAAGCAGCAAAGAAGCTCACAAGGCAGGAAGAAAAGGAAGCCGCTCCGACAACAAAGGTTTGCCCTTACTGCAAGAGTGAGATTGCAATAGATGCGACAAGGTGCCCTTGCTGCACATCGCAGCTTGAAGAAAAGGCAGAATAAACAGGATTAAGCATTCGGCAATTTGCCGAAGAAAGCCGATTTCAGGCATAATCCTTTGGCTTTACAAAACCGAAGTATGTGCTATAATACACATTGATTTTTGAGAGCCGCCGGCTGAATATGAACCTTTTAGCAAGCCGGAGGTGTTATTTGGTTGAGAGTTTAAAAAGCTCTTATACAGAGGTATTGATGGAGCAGTATGTTATAAAAGGCGGAAAGCCTTTAAGAGGAAAGGTTGAAATATACGGCGCGAAGAATGCGGCGCTTGCGTTGATTGCGGCGGCCATATTGAGCGAAGAACCAGTTGTTATTGACAACCTTCCGGATGTCAGCGACATCAATGTCTTACTTGAAGCAATTTCAAGAATAGGAGCAACAGTTGAAAGACTCAGCAGACACAAGGTCAGAATAACAGGCGCGACGGTAAATTCCATAGAAGTCACATATGAGCTTGTTAAAAAAATCAGAGCATCATATTATCTGCTCGGAAGTCTGCTCGGAAAATATCACCGGGCCGAAGTTGCGATGCCGGGTGGCTGCGTCATAGGTGCAAGGCCCATCGACCTTCACATAAAAGGGTTCGAGGCATTGGGAGCCGAGGTCCGCTTGGAAAACGGAATGGTGAAAGCAAAGGCTGATAAGCTTTGCGGAAAGCATATCTATTTCGATGTAGTTTCTGTCGGGGCAACCATTAATGTCATGATGGCGGCCTGCATGGCAGAAGGAAGCACCATCATCGAAAATGCCGCAAAAGAACCGCATGTCGTTGATCTGGCAAATATGTTAAACTCCATGGGTGCGGTCATAAGGGGCGCAGGAACCGATGTGATAAGAATCAAAGGTGTTTCCAGGCTTCATGGTACTGAATATACCTGCATTCCGGACCAGATTGAAGCAGGCACTTTCATGTTTGCGGCGGCGGTAACGGGCGGAGATGTGACGGTGACAAGCGTTATTCCAAAGCACTTGGAGTCGGTTTCTTCAAAGCTTGCGGACATGGGCTGTGATATTTTGGAATATGACGAGGCTGTCCGTGTTGTGGCACCCGAAGAACTTAAGGCAACAACCGTAAAGACAATGCCATATCCGGGATTTCCCACGGATATGCAGCCGCAGATGACGGTGGCACTAAGCCTTGCAAGGGGAATCAGCACTGTAACGGAAAACATTTTCGAAAGCAGGTTTAAATATACATCGGAACTTGCACGCATGGGTGCGAAGGTCAAGGTCGAAGGAAACATTGTTGTTGTAAACGGCCCGGCAAAGCTTCAGGGTGCGCAGATTTCGGCACCAGATCTGAGAGCGGGAGCGGCGCTTGTTACGGCAGGGCTTGCGGCAAGCGGAGAAACCCAGGTTCGTGATATTCATTTCATTCAAAGAGGATATGAGAATTT
The DNA here is from genome assembly GCA_963636455.1 of Ruthenibacterium lactatiformans. Taxonomy (GTDB): domain Bacteria; phylum Bacillota; class Clostridia; order Lachnospirales; family Lachnospiraceae; genus RGIG5612. Next base: position 22,805 of record CAVHKC010000001.1, on the reverse strand, counting down.
TGACGGAAAGCTCAGGGATTTGGGAGCAGACATAAGAAAAGAAGTTGTTCCCGATGATGGGGGACAGTTTAAAAAAGCAAATTGAAAGCCTGAAAGAAAATAAAAAAGAATACGGTAATCGTCTTATTCAGAGTGGCGGAGATACATGGATCTGAGAAGTCACGGCAACCCCTTGAACGGAAGGTGCCAACCTGAGCGAGAAATCGATCAATAAGAGGATTTGATATATATCGAGTCCGAGAAATCGGGCTTAAATTTTTTTAAAAGGAGCAGTACAATGGAAAAGAGATTATTCACTTCGGAATCGGTAACAGAGGGACATCCCGACAAAATCTGCGACAGCGTAGCGGATGCGATACTTGACGAAATCTTAAAACAGGATCCCGATGCAAGAGTTGCATGCGAAGTTTGCGCCATAACCGAGTTTATGCTTATTATGGGCGAAATAACAACAACGGCAAAGGTGGATTACGAAAAAATCGCAAGAGAAGTTATTCGCGAAATAGGATACACCGACAGTTCGATTGGTTTTGACGCAGACAATTGCAGAATTGAGATTCTTATAGACAAGCAGTCGCCGGATATTGCAATGGGCGTAGACAAGGCTCTTGAGTCAAAGAACGGAGATTCGGAAGAAGACACGGACGGTGCGGGAGACCAGGGAATGATGTTTGGTTTTGCAACGAACGAAACCGCAGAACTTGTGCCTCTTCCGATAAGCCTTGCACACAAGCTCACAAAGAAGCTTACGGATATCAGGAAGAGCGGTGAGCTTTCATACCTCCGCCCGGACGGGAAATCGCAGGTTACCGTTGAATATGATGAAGCAGGAAAACCCGCCAGAATCGAGGCTGTTGTGGTTTCTACTCAGCACAGCCCCGAAGTGACTCAGGAACAGCTTCGCAAAGATGTAAGAGAAAAGATAATAGATTCGGTTATCCCCAAGGATATGACAGATGAAAACACAAAATATTTCATCAATCCCACGGGGCAGTTCATTGTCGGCGGTCCAAACGGCGATTCAGGTCTTACCGGAAGAAAGATAATTGTTGATACCTACGGCGGATATGCACGCCACGGCGGCGGTGCTTTTTCGGGCAAAGATCCTTCAAAGGTGGACAGAAGCGCAACATATGCCGCAAGATATATCGCAAAAAATGTTGTTGCGGCAGGCATTGCAGATGTTTGCGAAATTCAGCTTTCATATGCGATAGGAGTTGCAAATCCCATCTCGATTATGGTTGATACAAAGGGTACGGGAAAGCTTGCAGACGAAAAAATAACAGAAATAATCAGGCAGAACTTTGATTTGAAGCCGGCAGCAATCGTAAAAATGCTGGATTTGAAAAAGCCTGTATACAAAAAAACGACAAACTACGGGCATTTCGGAAAAGAAGACTGCGGTCTTGCATGGGAAAAAACAGACAAGGCAGAAGTGCTTAAGAAATATCTGTAAGCTGTCCGATTTAAGGTTGGCTTAGGCTTACATAAACAGAAGATAAAATGCCGAAACATTCATGATTTGGCTGTAACGGAAGGAAAAGAAATGGCAGAAAAAAAGTTGGTTGAGGGAATTACTCCCATGGGCGAGGATTTTGCTCAGTGGTATACGGATGTTGTAAAAAAGGCAGAACTTATGCGCTATTCAAGCATAAAGGGCTGCATGATGATTTTGCCGAACGGATATGCAATCTGGGAAAACATCCAAAAAAATTTGGATGCGATGTTCAGGGAAACAGGCACTCAAAATGTTTATATGCCGCTTTTTATACCCGAAAGCCTGCTTGAAAAGGAAAAGGACCATGTGGAAGGCTTTGCGCCCGAATGCGCATGGGTGACACACGGCGGTCAGGAACAGCTTGAAGAGAGGCTTTGCGTCAGGCCGACATCCGAAACACTTTTTTGCGAACTTTATTCAAATATCGTTCAGTCATACAGAGATCTTCCCAAGGTTTACAACCAATGGTGCTCTGTTGTGCGCTGGGAAAAGACGACAAGGCCGTTTCTTCGTTCTTCGGAATTTTTGTGGCAGGAGGGCCATACAGCTCACGCAACGGCCGAGGAAGCTCAGGAAAGAACAATTCAGATGCTGAATGTTTATGCCGAATTCTGCAGAAAATATCTTGCGATTCCGCTTGTGAAGGGACAAAAAACAGACAAGGAAAAATTCGCAGGGGCTGAGGCAACGTACACAATCGAGGCACTCATGCATGACGGAAAGGCTCTTCAAAGCGGCACAAGCCACAATTTCGGCGACGGTTTTGCAAAGGCATTCGGTATTCAATATACGGACAAAAACAACAAGCTTGCTTATGTCCACCAGACCTCGTGGGGATTTTCAACGAGGGTAATCGGCGCTGTAATCATGGTTCACGGCGATGATTCGGGCCTTGTGCTTCCGCCGATGATTGCCCCTGTGCAGGTTATGGTCATTCCGATTGCGCAGCATAAAGAAGGCGTCTTGGAAAAAGCAAACGAGATTTTGGAAAGCCTTAAAAAAACCGGAATCAGAGCAGATATTGATGAAACGGACAAGACTCCGGGATGGAAGTTTTCGGAGCAGGAGATTAAGGGTATTCCGCTTCGAATCGAGATCGGACCCAAGGATATCGAGGCAGGCCATGCGATTGTTGTAAGGCGTGACACAAGAGAAAAAGTCACTGTGGAAATTTCTAAGCTTGCCGAAGAGATTCCGCATATAATGGAAAAAATGCAGTCAGATATGTATAATAAAGCCGAGGAGCACCTTAAGTTACACACATACGAAGCAAGAACTTATGACGAGTTTAAGGATATTATCGAAAACAAGCCGGGCTTTGTGAAGGCAATGTGGTGCGGCGACGAAGCGTGCGAACTCAAGATTAAAGAAGACACCACCGCAACATCAAGATGCATGCCTTTCGAGCAGGAGCATATTGCGGACACCTGCGTTTGCTGCGGAAAGCCTGCCAAGAAGCTTGTTTATTGGGGCAAAGCGTACTAAAAAATGCATGAAGCAAAAAATTTAAAAATCAAAATCCCGGAACCGGTAAGAAAAATACTTGCGGCCTTAAGCGAAGCGGGCGAAGAAGCATATGTTGTCGGCGGCTGCGTAAGAGACTGCGTTATGGGCCGGACTCCGAGTGATTGGGATATTACAACATCGGCTCTTCCTGAAAAAGTGAAGAGCCTTTTTAGTCGTACTGCAGACACAGGGCTTGAGCACGGCACGGTTACCGTAATCATGAACGGAATCGGATATGAAGTCACGACATACAGGCTTGACGGAAAATATTCCGACGGAAGGCACCCCGACAGTGTTGAATTTACGCCTTCACTCAAAGAGGATTTGAAACGGCGTGATTTTACGATAAATGCCTTTGCCTATAATGAAGAGTCGGGCTTCGTGGATATGTTCTGCGGGCTTTCGGATTTGCAGAATCGGATTATCCGCTGTGTGGGTGATCCGGACAGGCGTTTCGGAGAGGACGCCTTGAGAATCATGAGGGCGGTGCGGTTTGCCGCAAAGCTTTCTTTCAAAATCGAAATAAATACGGGCGAAGCAATCAGCAGGCACGCCAAAGCCTTGGGGCTTGTGAGCATGGAACGAATTCGGGTTGAACTTGAAAAGACGCTTATGAGCGATAATCCTTCTTTTGTTAATAAATATGCCGAATACGGACTTGCACCTTTTATTATCAGGGACAGGGATATGGCTGAGCTTTGCTTTGATAAGGAGTCGGAGCAGCTGTATGAAAGGTTTGACTTTGAGGGTTTGCAGGGCATGCCTTTAAATGTATTTTCAGGAAAAAACAGGAATGAAGAGGAAAAGGAAACAAAGAGCGGCAGGGACTGTAAAAGCAAAATAAACGAAGCTGAATGTAAAAAAATAACAGGGAATAAAAGTCTGCAGGGTGACAGTAGTGAAGAAACGAATGATGAAAGCTATAGAATTATTCGAAATCTGAGGCTGGCGGCGTTTTTTAAAAATGTTCCGGCTGAAAATGCGGCGGGTATTTTAAGAAAGCTTACTTATGACAATAAAACCAAGCGCGTGGTTACGGGTATTTTAAAATACAAGGATGCAAATATTATTCCCGACAGGAGATATATAAAGCGGGCAATGCGCGACATGGGCGATGATATTTTTGATTATGTCATTGAGTTCAAACATGCCATTCTTGAAGTCGAGGTGCAGACAGGCGACTGCCGCTGCATGCAGGCAAGAAGTGAAAGCGGCTTGGAAGATATTGCAGATATTGCTTGTGAGATCAGAAATGCTAAAGAAGCCTACAAGATTTCAATGCTTGCCGTTAACGGCGGGGATTTGATTGAGGCCGGGCTTCCTAAGGGCGTGATTATCGGCGAGGCGCTTTCGTTTTTGCTGGAGGCAGTTATTGATGAGCCTGAGGGAAATGAGAAGGATGTGCTGATTGAAAAGGCAAGAGAGAAGTTTTTGAAATAAAACTTCGGCGCTGCGCATGAATGCCGCAGCTCCTGCGCAACAGGGAAAGTATATGTTGTAACATCTTCGGCGCTGTGCATGAATGCCGCATATTCCTGCACGGAGGCGACAACTTCTAAATTCAGTGAATGTGCAGATTTTAAAGTCCCTTCCTGCGGAACTCGGGCAGCTGCTTTTGAAATGCCTGGTGATGCAGCTGCCCTCGGACAGTCCTCGGAAGTGACATCTGCACATCCACTTCATTAAGAAGTTTCGGTTTATCGTGCAGTAATATGCGTTCCATGCACAGCACTTACTTGTATACAAAAAAAATTTTTGAAGTAAATTTTACGAAAAATTGGATAAGCAATCATTCCGCATTTTCACAATTCGCAATGCTAATTTTAGACTTATTGAATTCGATGGATGCAGATTGGAATTAAGGCGAAAATTTTATTGAAGATATAAAGAGATGCAGAAGGAAAATTTCAAATTCAAATTTTCAGGTTTTAGGATATAATGGGCTTAAGTTAATTTTTTTAATACTTAAAATTATAAGTGTCAGACTAAAATAAAAGAATTAAGAGCATTACACTGAAAATAATAAAAAGAGAAAAACAAAAGACAAAAATCAAAAACACGTATTTAGAACCATTGCTGAAAGTTGAATATTACGAAGGCGGCTGCTGTATGGCAGCCGATAGGACAGTTTAACCGGCAAAATGTTTTGATTGTTGAATTTTATAATAAGTTAAAGGAGAACGAGATTTTATGACTGCGATTGATGTATACAACAGCTGGATGAATGACCCGTGCATTGATGCGGAAACCAAGGCTGAGCTGGCTGCAATTAAGAATAATGAAAAAGAGATAGAAGACAGATTTTACCAAGAATTGGAATTCGGAACGGCAGGACTTAGAGGAGTTTTGGGTGCCGGCACGAACCGTATGAACAAGTATACAGTATGCAAGGCAACTCAGGGACTTGCAGATTACATAAATTCATTTTTTGATGAGGGAGAAAATGCCGCAGAACTTAAGGCACTTCCGGGAAAGCAGAATGCCCCTGAAAGGGCCGCTGCAATTGCTTATGATTCCCGTCATATGTCAAAAGAATTTTCGGATTTTGCGGCGGCATGCCTGAACGCAAACGGCATAAAAACCTATGTTTTTGAAAGCTTAAGGCCAACGCCCGAACTTTCTTTTGCAATAAGGGAACTTAACTGCATTTCGGGTATCAATATCACAGCTTCACACAACCCCGCAGAATACAACGGCTACAAGGCTTATTGGGCTGATGGTGCACAGGTTACGCCGCCTTATGACGAGGGCATTATGAACTGCGTCAATGCAATCACAAACCTTTCTTCGCCCAGACTTATGGACAAGGATGAAGCGGTGAAAAAAGGGCTTTATGTTCAGATAGGCAAGGATGTTGACGAAATTTATATGAGCACTATCCTGAAGCAGATAAGAAACCCTGAAATGGTAAAAGAAGCGGGAGAAGATGTTAAAATCGTCTATACGCCGCTTCACGGAACGGGAATCAAAATTGTTCCGGAAGTTCTCAGGCGTGCAGGAATCAAAAATATTTATATTGTTGGAGAGCAGGCAGAACCTGACGGCGATTTTCCGACAACACCATATCCGAACCCCGAAATGCCGCAGACCTTTGAATTGGCTGAGAAACTGGGATATCAAGTCGGTGCGGACATTTGCATTGCGACAGACCCGGATGCGGACAGGATAGGCATTCATGCGATGGGTTCTGACGGAAAATTCCATGAACTGAGCGGAAATGTTATCGGCTGTCTTATCTGCGAATATGAGCTTGGCCGTTTAAGCGAAAATGGCACGCTCCCAGAAAATTCCGAGGTTGTGCGCTCGATTGTTTCAAGCAAGCTTATCGATGTTATCGCAAAGAATTATAATGTCAAGGTGAAGGAAGTCCTTACGGGATTCAAATGGATAGGCAAGGAAATTCTAGATATTGAAAAGCGAAAACACGGGCATTTTGTTTTCGGATATGAGGAAAGCTACGGTTATCTTGTGGGAACTCATGCACGAGATAAGGACGCTTGTGTTACGGCACTTGTTCTTGCAGAAATTTGCGCATATTACAAAACGCAGGGCATAAAGCTTTGGGATGCTGTCGGAATGATGTATGAAAAATACGGCTATTCGATTGAGCAGACGCTTTCGATCACAAAAAAGGGCGTTGACGGCATGAAAGAAATCGCCGAGGATATGGAAAAACTCCGCAATAACATGCCTAATGAAATCGGTGGCATGCAGGTTAAGAAAGTTGTTGATTACAACAATCCCAAAGAAACCAAGCTTCCCAAATCCAATGTGCTGTACTTTGTTTTGGACGATGCGTGGGTCGCTGTGCGCCCTTCGGGCACAGAACCCAAGATAAAATACTATTTCGGCGTAATTGACAAAAATGAAAAAGCAGCCGCCGAAAAAATGGAAATGATTAAAGACGCGATGTGCTCTTAAAATCCATAAAAGGGTCATACTCCCGGTTTTGCCGATTGCATCAGCTAAAAGGCGGGCCAAGTGCCGTTTTAGCCTTTCGGCAAAAGCCGGAGAGTGATATATTACAGCATACACCCTTGCGTGATATTGCGTTCTTCAAGCCTTTTGTTTATTGTATTCAAAACTTTTTTCTTGTCGGCACTCCACATGGGCGAAAGCAGCAGGTTCTTCGGGCCGTCACCTGTGAGCCTGTGAATTACGATATCGCTTCGCAGATTGCCTATGCAGTCGCATATGAGGTCTGCATATTCATCAAGGCTCATCGGCTCATAATATAAAAAATCGTTCAGCCTGATTTTTGTTTTGCCTTTTCCTTTTTTGTACATTGTTCCAAGGTCCGTTCCTTCCAGAATATGCAGAAGGTGAAGCTTTACGCCCTGAATATCCTGTGTATTTAAGTAGCGTACGGATTCGAGCATATCTTTTTTAGATTCTCCCGGCAGTCCCAAAATGAGATGGACAACAACATCAACATGGATGAGCCTGAGGTTTTTTACGGCAGCCTCAAATGTATCAAGTGCATAATCACGCCTTATGAAAGCAGCGGTTTCGGGGTGGATTGTCTGAAGGCCGAGCTCTGTCCAGATTGGTTTTGCAAGATTCAGTTCATAAAGATATTCCAAAATGAACGGCGGCAGACAATCGGGACGGGTTGCGATTGCAAGCGAAACTACTTCATCGTCTTCAAGTGCTGGTTTGAAAATCTGCTCAAGTTTTTCGACAGGGGCATAGGTGTTGCTGAATGACTGATAATACGCAATATATTTTTTGCCAGTGAACTTGGGTTCAAAAATGTCCTGCGGATTTTCATGCCTCAAAAAAGCCTTGGCTTCTGCCAAAGTTTTGCATGAAAAATCACCGCTTCCGCCGTTGCTGCAGAAAATGCAGCCTCTTGTGTCAAGCGTTCCGTCACGATTGGGGCAGCTTAAGCCGGAATCAATTGCAAGCTTATAAACCTTTTCGCCGTATTTTTCGCGAAGATATCTGTTCAAAGAGTAGTATCGTTCCATAATTGTATTTCAAAAAAACATTTTAATATATATGAATTGGCAAGGCTTTGCAGGTAATCTGCAAGCCATCCTGTGTCCTGCAAATTTTGCGGACTTAAACAGCCCGAGTATACATTGAAAAAGAATATGAGGTCAAGGAAATATAATTTGAAGAAATGTCCTTTTGCACTTTAATCAAATAAATCAGACATGCAGGCGTATTATTTTGGCATTGTATTGAGAAATGTTTTTTGCGGTGCTAAAATAATGCGGATATGGAGCTTTCGAGGCCAAATATTGCCCATAAATGAAATTTCAAAGAGGAAACTCGTGATGTCAAAAATAAAAAAAATCTCTGTTGTGATAGTTTTGTGCCTTGTTTTGACAGCACTAATCGGAAATACAGTTTATGCATACAAAGGCGTGACAGCGGCAGATACATCTTCCGATAACATTCAAACGATAAACGGCACTATGACAGGCTTTGGCACAATGACTTCCTGGGACTATCCCTACAGTGATGATTTCTTCAATCAGCCTTCGGGAAACTACAATCATTTGCTTGCCCGCTGTTCGACAGGCCTTTCTGTGGCTGCATTCAGAGACACAAACAATAAATTGGAACAAGCCGACAACCTTGTTCAGTTTTTAAGTGATGCGAAATTTGAAGATATTTCGACAGAAACATATAATACAGAGCCTACGAAAGACTCGGTTGCATATGGGCTGGCACATAAACAAATCGGAGATTTCACGCTTGTGGCAGTGGCAATATGCGGCGGGAATTATTCGATGGAATGGGCAGGCAATTTCACAGTCGGAGACGGCGTGAGGGCAGAAGGGTTTGATAATGCCGCAAAGAAGGCAGAAGCTGCGATTGACGAATACATTAGCAAACAAAATATAACTAAAGATGTGAAAATCTGGATAACAGGGTACAGCAGAGGTGCCGCAGTTGCAAATATCGCAGCTGCAGACCTTAACGACTCAGGTAAATTCAAGGATGTTTTTGCATATTGCATCGCATCTCCCAGAACAACAAAAGAGCCCGGAAATTACAGCAATATTTTCAATATTATCGGAAAAGACGATATAGTCACAAAGCTTCCGTTTGCGGATTGGGGCTTTGCCCGTTACGGGGTTGATATGTATACAAAATCAATCGAAGCCGACAGCGATATCATGGAAAATATCGCAAAAACAAATGAGGTATACAAGCAGCTTATTTCAAGCAATATGACAGTAAATCCCGAAATAACTTCCCAGCTTAGAGTAATATTTGACTATATCTGCATGATTTTGCCCGACACAAAAACATATACCGAAAAATTTCAGCCGATACTCCTTGATTCAATGGACGGAGGCCTTTCTATAGGTATTACCGGATTGATAAATATAATGTCGCAGTTTGAGAAAAACAATCCGCAAAATTCGCAGGAAATAGGTGAGCTTACAGAATATCTGCAAAGCCTTGCCAATTCATATATATTAAGGGGCAACAAAGAACAGAAAAAGTCCGGAGCATGGGATGTGGAACTTGGCATGACAAATTTGTTCAATGAGCATTTGCCATACAAATACATTGCAAGATTATTTGCATATGATGACCCCGACCGGGTTTTTTCTGAAAATACGACTTATATGCAGCTTGCGGTTTATGGGACTGTGAATCTGCAGATAATCTGCGGAGGAAAGCTTGTAGAAACTGTCAAAAGCGACGGGACGATTCAGAATTTTTATTCCGACAAGTACTACAATATGCCTGATGTGAGAGTCGGCAAAGCCACAAAAACCTACGGACAGCAGATTATGCTCACACTTCCAGGCGATTCGGACTGGGATATTTATGCCTCATCGGATTCCATACAGGGAATTGTTTATGTAGGATCTTCAATGTCTGCGGAAACCATTCATACACAAATTTCAAGTTACCAGACAATAGATATGGAAAAAAATCAGCTCTATAAGATCAGCGTAAAAAACAATTCGATTTCTCTTGATGAAGAGATGGAAAAATATACCAAAGTTTATGAAGCTTATATGGACGGGGAATATTCGCCCACACAGCATATGCTTGTTTCTACACTGCAAAGGAAATATCTGACAATAAACGAAGTTTTCGGAATAGGAATTTTGCTGGCGGCTTTGATTGCCTTCGAGCTTCTCTTGTCTATAATTTTGGCAATAGTAAGGAAGGTCAGAAAAAAAGAACGCAAGGGAGCTGCCACATGGATATGGACGCTTGTGAATGCCGCGATTTTCACCTTGCTTGAACTTCAGCTTTGGTATTATATTCCCGCATATCCGATAGCTAAGGCACTCATGAAGCTGATTGTTTTGCTTCTTATCATTATGGTGCTGCTTAAAGGCTGGAGCAAGTACAAAAACAAACGAAATCGGATACTGGTTCCGTGCCTGATTGCCGCAGCCGCAGCCGATTTCGTTTTGGAGTGGTTTTTTATCGGCGAGCAAAATTCGTGGAATATGTTCATACCCGCCGCAGTTTATTTGATTCTTATGCTTTCTTCGTGGTTCGTTTGGCACGAGCCGAAGAAAAAGGATTCTTTAGTTTCCGGAGGGAAGGAACGGGCTTAAAGCATCTGCCAAATTGTGGAGATTTCTGGTCTGAATCAGAATGATTCCTTCGCCGTGAAATTCATTGACAAATCCTTCACCTGTCGTGAATCCTATGGCACCGCTTGCGGCGTGGATATTGTAGGTTAAGGCAGCATCCCATGCCACAACATGCTCGTTGTCGATTGTGATCGGGTGGTCCGGAGTAACATGCATTTCCAAAATATCGCCGAATGCATTAACAAGGATTTGTCCTTTGCCCTGCGTTTCCATTACAAAGAATCCGCCGGTGCCGCCTAAGAATGCCTTCGAAACACTTTGTGATTTCATCAGATATTCAATGCTGTTGTCGCATGCAAGGAAAGCACCTGTGTTTAAGCGGTATTGGTGCCTTTCATCGATATCAAGACATCTGATTTTTCCGGGGATGCTCGGTGCAATTCCTATATAAGAGTCGTTTGTCTGGCCTGTTGCATAGGTGATGAACATGCTTTCACCGCTTGTCAGGCTTCTTCCTATGGCACCAAACACTCCGCCGACTCCTTTGTGAGAGCTGTTGATCTTACCCTCGAGAGACACATTTGAAATATAAGCCATGGCTCCGCGCTCGACTTTGATTGTTTCGCCGGCTGCAAGTTCAATGTGTATCAGCGGACAGTCAGAATCACCTAATATTTTGTAGTTCATATTATATCCTCCTTGAATTTTGTAAACAGTTATGTCTGCCTTTTTAGGCAACAAAAGCATAACATTTTTAAATCAAATATTCCATTGTTTTAAGATGATATTTGGGGCATTTAATTTTTTTGCAGCTTGAGGCATTAAAATTAAATGGCGGCTTTGACTAAACCGAATGAAGAAAAATCCGAAACCTCATTGACAAGCGGGGGCGTATGGCATAAAATACCTTGGTATCTGCGTACAGGTTAAGTCCGCAAATCCTGCGCGGAGGTTGAGTTTAAAAGCCCAAACACTCTCTCAGGGCCGATAAGCGAAAGCAACTGTTTAAATGTGGAGGAAAAAGAATTGGCTAACATTAAATCTGCAAAGAAAAGAATTTTAGTTAATCAGAAAAAGGCTGACAGAAACAAGGCTATCAAATCAAGAACAAAGACTTATATCAAGAAGGTCTATGCTGCAATCGAAAGTGGTGACAAGGCATCAGCTCAGGAAGCTTTGAGATTGGCAACAGTTGAATTGGATAAGGCCGGAACAAAGGGCGTATATCACAAAAATATGACATCACGCAAGGTTTCTCGTATGGCCAAAGCCGTAAACGGAATGAAATAATTCAGCCGTAAGTATCCGAATTCGGGTACTTACCCATGCGGATATGGCGGAATAGGCAGACGCGCATGGTTCAGGTCCATGTGAGGTAACACTCATGCAGGTTCAACTCCTGTTATCCGCATTAAGAATTTAACACGTGCCGTCACGTGTTATTTTTTTATTTTAAGACGGCAAAGGACTTTGCAGACCATATAGAGAAGAAAATCACATATTTGAAATCGGGAAAAGACATGAACGAACAAAAGTTAAGAGAAGAAATCTGCCGAATCGGAAGATTTATGTACGAAAAGAATATGGTAGCGGCAAACGACGGGAATATTTCGGCAAGGCTTGAAAACGGGGTATTTCTTTGCACGCCAACAGGCGTTTCAAAGGGACTTATGACGCCGGATATGATTTGCAAAGTGGATATTTCAGGGAAAGTTATTGCAGATTATATGAACGCAAAATCCGAAATAAAGTCGGAAAACGAAAGCGGCAAAAGGATTTACAAACCCTCATCGGAAATTAAAATGCATTTGAGGGTCTATGAAAAAAGGCCTGATGTAAACGCTGCGGTTCATGCGCATCCGCCTTATGCAACAACATATGCGATAGCAAACGAGCCGCTTGAAAGGCCGATTACAGCAGAGGCTGTGCTTGCAATAGGAAAGGTTCCGGTTGCAGATTACGGAACGCCTTCAACAGCGGAGATTCCGGACAATGTCGAAAAGTTTGTGGAAGAATATAACGCGGTTCTGCTTGCAAATCACGGAGCACTTACATGGGGGCAGGACCTTATGTCTGCATATATGAGAATGGAAACAGTTGAATTTTATGCAAGAATGCTTTTCCAGACCGAACTGCTCGGAAGAGCAAAGGAGCTTGATGAAGAAGAAATCGCAAAAATCAGAACTCTTAATAAGCCATATTAAATGCGAAGCAAGAATTTAAAGCCTTTTGCAGGAAAATAAAAAATGCCGGGATTTGCCTTTTTGAAGCCAATCCCGGCGTTTACATTTATTTGCTGATTTTATTTTTCCCCGTAGGTATACATAGGACGTTTCACATAGGATGTGTGAAGCAATGTGTGTGCCTTGTGGCTTCCCGGTCTTCCCAAGAATTCCTCATAAAGCGTTATTATGTCCGGATTTTCGTGCGATTTTCTCTTCTCCCGTTTCAAATCCAAGTCATAAAGGGCTTTTGCACGGATTGCACGGATATCGACAAAATTTCTGACATCCGAATGAACTCTGGGCTGTCCACCGCCGTTTACGCAGCCTCCAGGACAGGCCATGACTTCTATGAAGTGATAGTTTTTCTCACCGTTCTTAACCATATTTAAAACCTTGTTGGCATTTGAAAGGCCTGATACGACACAGACATTTACTTCCATGTTAGCAACATTGTAGGTGGCTTCTTTGATTCCTTCGGTTCCCCTTACATCCATAAAGTCAAGAGCTTCAAGTTCTTCACCCGTAAGTTTTTCGACAGCCGTGCGGAGTGCAGCCTCCATAACGCCGCCCGTTGCACCGAATATGACTCCGGCTCCCGAAGACTTGCCCAAGGGGTCATCGAAGTATCCGTCTTCAAGCGATACAAAGTCTATGCTTGCACGTTTGATCATTCTGCCAAGCTCTCTGGTTGTGAGTGCAAAATCAACATCAGGAAGCCCCGTGCCCGATTCGTTTTCACGCTGTATTTCGAACTTTTTGGCAGTGCAGGGCATGAAGCTTACCATCACAATATCTTTGGGGTCTACACCCATATTCTGCGCATAATATGATTTGCAAATTGCACCAAACATCTGCTGCGGCGATTTGCAGGAAGAAAGATTGTCAATCATATCGGGATGATAATGCTCGCAATATTTGATCCAGCCGGGTGAGCATGATGTTATAAGGGGAAGCTTTCCGCCGTTTTTGACACGGTCAAGAAATTCATTTGCTTCTTCCATGATTGTAAGGTCTGCCGAGAAGTTTGTGTCGAAGACCTTGTCAAAACCAAGTTTCCTCAAGGCAGTTGCCATCTTGCCTTCAACTTCAGTTCCTAAAGGCAGGTCAAATTCTTCACCCAAAGCCGCTCTTACGGCAGGCGCAACCTGGCATACAACATGCTTGGAAGGATCTGCAAGTGCCGCAAAAACATCGGCAGTGTAGTCTTTTTCATATAATGTGCCGGTAGGGCAGACAGCAATACACTGACCGCAGGCAACGCATGATGTCTCGCCGAGCCCCATGTTGAAAGGCGAACCGATATATGAATTGAAACCTCTTTCATTTATTCCTATGACGCCCACATCCTGAACTTTTTCGCATACTGCAGTGCAGCGCCTGCAGAGTATGCATTTGTTGTTGTCCCTTACCATGTGAACTGCCGAGTCGTCCGGCGTGTGATAAGGCTTTGCACCGTCATATATGGAGTCTTCACGGACATCATATTTGCGGCAGAGGTCCTGAAGTTCGCACCTTCCGCTTCTAACACAGGAAAGGCATTCCCTGTTGTGGTTTGAAAGCAGAAGCTGCAGATTTTTTACTCTTGATTGAATGATTTTGGGAGATGTGGTTGTTATCTCCATTCCATCGTTTACGGGGTATACACAGGCGGTAACAAGTCCTTTTGCCCCTTTTACTTCAACAACGCACATACGGCATGCACCGATTTCGTTTACACCCTTCAAATAGCAAAGAGTAGGAATGTGGAAGCCTGCAATACGGGCTGCTTCGAGTACCGTGACGCCTTCAGGCACCTGGTAATCATTTCCGTTTATTTTAATATTTACATCAGCCATGATTTTCTCCTTTCCTACTTCGTTTGAATTGCGTTCAGGCGGCATGTGCTGATACATGTTCCGCATTTAACGCATGTGACGAGGTTGATGACATGAGGCTTTTTGAGCTCGCCGAAGATTGCATCGGCAGGGCATTTGCTCTTGCAAAGGCCACATCCGAGGCATTTGTTGGGATCGATATAATAATTCATGAGATCCTTGCAAACACCGGCGGGGCATTTCTTGTCTTTGATATGAGCCTTGTATTCATCCCCAAAATAACGAAGAGTTGAAAGGATGGGATTCGGCGAAGTCTGGCCTAATCCGCAAAGGGCATTTTCCTTGATATATGTGGAAAGTTCGTCCAAGTGTTCAAGGTCTTTCATTGTGGCATCGCCCGAAGTGATTTTATTCAAAATTTCAAGCATTCTTCTTGTACCTATGCGGCACGGGGTGCATTTGCCGCAGGATTCGTCTGCGGTAAATTCCAGGAAGAATTTTGCAATATCAACCATGCAGTTGTCTTCGTCCATAACAATAAGACCGCCCGAACCCATCATCGAACCGATGGCAACGAGATTGTCGTAATCAATGGGAACTTCGTAATTCTCGGATGAAATGCATCCGCCTGAAGGACCGCCAGTCTGTGCGGCTTTGAACTTCTTGCCGCCAGGGATTCCTCCGCCGATTTCTTCGATAATTTCCTTGAGGGTTGTTCCCATTTCAACCTCGACAAGGCCTGTATTGTTGATTTTTCCGCCCAAAGCGAAAACTTTTGTTCCTTTGGATTTTTCGGTTCCCATGTGTGAAAACCAGT
This sequence comes from Ruthenibacterium lactatiformans, assembly GCA_963636455.1. Lineage (GTDB taxonomy): Bacteria > Bacillota > Clostridia > Lachnospirales > Lachnospiraceae > RGIG5612. The sequence continues at coordinate 7,422 of CAVHKC010000001.1, read as the reverse complement.
CGGCGCCCTTAAGTATTATTCTCGGAATATTTGCCCATGTTTCAACATTGTTCAGTATGGTGGGCTTTCCAAAAAGACCTTTTACGGCGGGGAAAGGAGGACGGGGTCTGGGCTCACCTCGGTTTCCTTCGATAGATGTCATAAGGGCTGTTTCTTCACCGCAGACAAATGCACCCGAACCCAAACGAAGTTCGATATCAAAGCTGAAGTCTGTCCCGAAGATGTTCTTTCCCAAGACACCTTTTTCGTTTGCCTGTGATATTGCCGTGGCAAGCCTTGCAATTGCCGTGGGATATTCGGCTCTTACATATATATAGCCTTTGGAAGCACCGATTGCAAAACCTGCAATTGCCATTGCTTCAAGAACAACATGCGGGTCACCTTCGAGAACCGAACGGTCCATGAAAGCACCGGGGTCGCCTTCGTCGGCATTACAGCAGACATATTTTTGGATGTTTCCGCGGTTTCCCGATGCGAACTTCCACTTAAGACCGGTGGGGAAGCCGGCACCGCCTCGGCCTCTTAAGCCCGAATCAAGCATTGTCTGAATAACTTCATTGGGAGTCATTTCCTGAAGAACTTTAGCAAGTGCCTGATAACCGTCTGTTGCAATATACTGATCAATCTGTTCGGGGTCGATTTTGCCGCAGTTTCTTAGGGCAATGCGGTTTTGCTTCTGCAAAAAGATTGTATCTTCAAGAGCCCATGCATGTCCTTCCTTTGCCGGAAGAACAGTTCCTACGGAAAATTCTTTTATGGGAGTGCCTCCCAAAATGTGTTCATTATAGATGCGTTCGGCTTTTTCTGCCGACATTCTTACATAAGTTGTCTTTTTGCCGCTTGGCTCAATAACCTCAACAATCGGTTCATATTGGCAGATACCAATGCAGCCTGTCTGCGATACGATAACATTGCCGTTTTCTTTTGCAAGCTCCGAAAGCTTTTCCATAACAGGAGCAGCGCCGCTTGCTATACCGCAGGTTGCCATGCCCACAAGAACTCTGGTTTTTTCTTTTGATTCCAGAACTTCTTTCAGAATGGCTGATTTAATGTCAAGTAAATCCTGTGATTTCATCAGTTTGTCCTCCTGTTTTATTTATATTTTGCCAGAACCGACGGAACCTCGGCCGGCGACATATGCCCATAAACATCGTCATTAACGAGCATAACCGGGGCAAGACCGCATGCTCCGATGCAGCGGCATGTGTCAAGCGAAAACTTGCGGTCGTGAGTGCACTGACCGGATTCAATCGAAAGCTCGTCCTTCAGTTTTTCTAAGACCTTGCCGGAGCCTTTGACATAGCAGGCGGTTCCGAGACAAACCGAAATTTTGTGTTCTCCCTTCGGATACAGACTGAAAAACGAGTAGAAAGTCACCACACCGTAGATCTTTTCCAAAGGGACATTGAGTTGTTTTGCGATGATTTGCTGCACTTCGATGGGCAGATATCCGTAGATATCCTGTGCCTGCTGAAGAATAGGTATCAGCGCACCGGGCTGATCCTTGTTCGCTTCAATGACGGCAAGAAGCTTTTTTTCAAGCTCGCTGTCGTTGTTGAATGCGATCGCATTTTCAAGAGCTGCCATAAATTCTCTCCTTCAATAATAAGAAATAATAAGATTATAAAAACGGAAAATACATATATAAAAACATGCCATCCCCCATAACTTTGTAAGTCTAACAAATGTATTTTTAAAAAGCCATAATTGTTAAAGAAATAACAAAACTTTGTGTTGTGATATAACATGGTTGTGACACCTCGGACATTGATATTACTGTTCAATAAAAGGTCAAAAAGGCAAGCTTTTTTGTTGACTTTTTTCGCTTTTCTTATATTATATATATCTAAACACGGCGAAGTGCCTTATCTTTTTGCATAAGGCATGTTTTTTGTACGGGAGCATTAATGGCTTGGCGTACAAAAAAATACGCGATAAACAGGTGTCATAATAAAAAAGGAGTAGACAAAAGAATGAACACTTTAATGTTATGCGGAGTCATCGCAGGCGTGATCGCTCTTATCTATGCGGTCATTTTGGCAGTGATGGTTTCCAAAAAGGATGCCGGCAATGAAAAAATGCAGGGTATCGCCAAAGCAATCGCAGACGGCGCAAAGGCATTCCTTTTCTCAGAGTACAAAATCCTTGTAATTTTCGTTGTGGTCTTAGGCCTTATTATCGGCTTTGCAATCAGTTGGGTAACGGCAATTTGCTTTGTTATCGGTGCTGTTTTCTCGGTGCTTGCAGGCTTCTTCGGAATGAGCGTTGCAACGAAGGCTAATGTTCGTACGGCAGCCGCTGCTCAGACAAAGGGCATGAACGGCGCACTGAGTGTTGCTTTCAAAGGCGGCGCAGTTATGGGTATGTGCGTTGCAGGCTTAGGTTGCCTCGGTGTAAGCGCAATCTACCTTATAACGCAGAATGTAGACGTTATGTTCGGCTTCTCACTCGGAGCTTCTTCAATCGCATTGTTTGCCCGTGTCGGCGGCGGTATCTACACAAAAGCAGCCGATGTCGGAGCTGACCTTGTAGGAAAGGTTGAAGCAGGAATTCCCGAAGACGATCCCCGTAACCCCGCTACAATCGCCGATAACGTAGGCGATAATGTAGGCGACGTTGCAGGTATGGGAGCCGACCTTTTCGAATCATATGTTGGTTCACTTATTTCAGCACTCACGCTTGCAGTTGTTTTTGTTTCAGGCAAAGATGCTGCGCTTCAGGCGAACTACATCTTATTCCCGATTCTTGTATCGGCAGTAGGTCTTATCGCATCTATCATCGGAACACTTTGTGTTCGTACCAAAGAAGGCGCAAATCCTCAGGTTGCCCTTAACATAGGAACTTATGTTTCGGCGGCCATTGTAATTATTGTTTCATTTATCTTAAGCGGAACGATGTTAGAGGGAGTTAAGCCCGCAATTGCAGTTGTTGCCGGAATCGTGGTAGGCTTGCTTATCGGAACGCTGACAGAAGTTTATACATCCGAGAAATTCGGTTCGGTTAAAGAAATTGCAAAGCAGTCCGAAACGGGACCTGCAACAACAATCATAAGCGGTCTTGCAGTAGGTATGAAATCAACAGTTCTTCCCATAGTGCTTATCTGCATTGGTATTGCAGTTTCTTATGCACTCATGGGCGTGTTCGGAATCGCTCTTGCAGCTGTCGGAATGCTTTCAACAACAGGTATGACTGTAGCCGTTGACTCATACGGCCCCATCGCCGACAATGCAGGCGGTATTGCCGAAATGAGCGGACTTCCTGAAGATGTTCGTGAAATCACAGACAAGCTTGACTCGGTAGGAAATACAACTGCTGCAATCGGCAAAGGTTTTGCAATCGGTTCTGCCGCACTTACGGCACTTGCACTCTTCCAGTCATTTGCAGACAAAGTAAACATCGGAACACCTGATGAACTCGTGCTTGATATCCTCAATGCAAAGGTTGTTATCGGTCTTTTGATCGGCGGTGTTTTGACATTTATCTTCTCGGCTCTTACGATGGCTTCAGTTTCAAAGGCCGCAAACAAGATGATCGAAGAAGTTCGCCGTCAGTTCAGAGAGATTGCAGGAATCATGGAAGGAACAGGAACACCCGACTACAAAGCATGCGTTGCAATTTCAACAAATGCTGCTTTGAAGCAGATGATTCTTCCCGGCATCATTGCCATTGTTGTTCCTATCGTAGTAGGTTTCCTTCTTGGAGTTCACGCACTCGGCGGTCTCCTTGCAGGCTCGCTTGTAACAGGTGTTCTTATGGCTATCTTCATGAGCAACGCCGGCGGTGCATGGGATAATGCAAAGAAGTATATTGAAAGCGGAAAACACGGCGGAAAAGGCAGCGAAGCTCATGCAGCTGCAGTTGTCGGCGACACCGTAGGCGATCCCTTCAAAGACACTTCAGGTCCTTCAATCAACATCCTCATCAAGTTGATGACGATCGTTTCACTCGTGTTCGTACCTGCATTCCTTGCAGTAGGCGCAGAAGGACTTATCGTATTCTAAATAAAAGTCTTAAATTTAAAAGACACCTTGATATAAAAGACGGCTGCCTGCGGGCGGCCGTTTTTGATTATCAAGATGGCTTTATAGATGTTGTCCTTATGGACTTTTTAACTTTATATGTTCAATTTGATTTTAAAATATGCGAAAAAAATACACAAAATAAAGTTCGGCATATAAAAAAATATGTTTCAAAGAAAAAAACCGATATGTTATTATGTTTGAGTTAAAAGAGAAAAGCACATTTTTTCGCATTGTTAAAAACGAAATTGTTTTAATCAATATCCGCAGATTTTAAGTATTTTGGAGGAATCAAAATGAATGTTTGGCATGATATAGACCCAGAGCGAATTAAACCCGAAGATTTCCTTGCTGTAATCGAGATTTCCAAGGGAAGCAAAAAGAAATATGAACTCGACAAGCAAACAGGCATGATTATTCTGGATCGTATTTTGTATACATCCACCCACTATCCCGCAAACTACGGCTTCATCCCCAGAAGCTACGGAGATGACGGCGACCCGCTTGACGTGCTTGTGCTTTGTTCAGAGCCTCTTGATCCGCTCACGCTTGTAAGGTGCTATCCGATAGGATATATCTCCATGCTTGACGGCGGCAAGAATGACGAAAAAATAATTGCGATTCCTTTTTCGGATCCAAGCTACAACAATTATCACGATATCATGGAGCTTCCAAGCCATATTTTCGATGAAATGGCACATTTTTTCACGGTATACAAAGCACTCGAGGGAAAGGAAACGGTTGCAGGCGATGTAAACGGCCGCGACGCCGCAGTGGAGATTATAAAAAATGCACTTGCTCATTATGATGAGTGTTTTTAAAATCCACCGTACATAAATTAAAAAATAAGCCGTCAAAGACATGAATGACGGCTTAAAGATTACAGGTAAAAAATATGGGAAAACAAAAAGAAATCAAAACAAATGCCATGCGAATTTTGGACAAAAACAAAGCGGAATATGAAATACTGCAGTATGAATGCGAAGAATTCATAGACGGAATTCATGCAGCAAAGATTACGGGAACGCCCGAGGAAGAAACCTTCAAAACTCTTGTCCTGCAGGGGAAAAGCGGCCAGCATTATGTGTTTGTTCTTCCGATTGCATACGAGGTGCACTTTAAGAATGCTGCAAAGCTTGTTGGTGAAAAATCAGTCGAGATGGTTCATGTGAAGGATATAACTGCACTCACAGGATATGTGCGGGGAGGTGTAAGTCCTCTCGGAATGAAAAAGCAGTTTTCCACATGGATTCACGAAAGTGCTAAACAATTTGAAAAAATCTATGTAAGCGGCGGAAAAATCGGAACATCCGTCCATGTGAAAACAAGCGATCTTGCCGCTGCAGCAAATGCAAAGTTCGGCGCGTTCTGCGTTGAAGATGAAAATAACGCCTGACATATATACCATAGTGTAAAGGAAAGTCATTCTAAGGGCTGTATTGTTCTATGCCTGAATTTGCTAAAGTATGCTCAGAAAAAGAAAGAACAAAGTAACGTATTTGTTATTTTGGAATACTCTTACATAAATTTTTTGCAAATTCAGGAGTAATAAGTTTATGGAAAATTACAGTATTACGATATTGGAGTACGGCGTACAGATCGGATTTTCCAATGCAATGGTTTTTTCGGGATATTACGGTGCCGGAGAAACCACAAATGTCACATATACATTCAATGTCTTAAAAAATCAAGCAGGAGATGTAATCCTTGTAGATACCGGTTATGATGACAAAAAGCCCGAAAATCAGGCGTTGGCGGACGGTGTTAATCTGACGCATTATCAAAATCCGGTCACAGTCTTAAAAAAAATCGGAATTACCCCGGAAGAAGTAAAACATGTTATTTTGACACATGCGCATTGGGACCATATGGGCGGTATCAAATTGTTCCCACATGCGACCTTTTATCTGCAGAAAGATGAGCTTACAAATTGGATTGCGACGATGACACTGCCGAAGGACTATGACATTCTGAAGGCTCCTATTTCATGCACGGACCTTGAACAATGCGTGGGACTGATAAAGGAACGCAGATTGGTTCTGCTTGACGGAGATGTTGATAATCTGTTCCCGGACATTCATATTCGCGTGGCAAGAATGGGACACAGCTTCGCAAGCAGTATCGTTATTGTTGAAACAAATGACAAAAAATATGTCATGGTAGGCGACTGCGCTTATGTTAAGGCAAATATCACAGGCGGAAGAGGCGACGGAATTTCCATGCCAAACGACTTTATGGTAAGAAGCACATATTCGGCAGTGCAGACATATCAAGATATCATGAAATCCGCAGATGTGCGAACACAGGACCTGCCCCGGACATTGGGTTGACGGTGCCTTTGCTGAATATATGAAAATAGAAGCCAAGCAGGTTATAAAATTTGCAGACAGTATTTCTTTTGAAGAAGCAGCTTTTGTAGAACCCATGGCATGTGTTGCTCACGCACTTCTTGAGCGTGCAAAAGTAAAGCCGGAAGAAGTGGTTGTTTTATACGGTCCGGGACCTATCGGCCTTTTGGCACTTCAGATGGCAAAAATCAACGGTGCTTCAAAAGTTATTATTGTAGGCACAGAAAACAGCGCAAAACACAGACTTCCGCTTGCAAAAGAGCTGGGTGCTGATATGATATTAATCAGCTCGAAGGATGATGTGGAAAAGATTGTAAGAGATCTCACAAACGGCGAGGGTGCTGACCTTTGCATCGATTGTTCCGGAGCACCATCGGCAATAAATGCATGTTTAAGAATGCTCAGACGCCAGGGAAGAATGTGCGTTATAGGCCTTCCAAGGCAAAGAGAGTTTCTAGTGGAATGGATGACGGCAGCAGAAAAATCGTTGGAATTAATATTCTCTTACAGTTCATCACCGACATCATGGAATATTTGCCTGTCCATGCTTGAAAGAAAGGCAATCAATGTCAAAAGTCTTATAACACACAGGGAGAATCTGTATGGCTTTGAAAAGATAATTGAGGAAACAAAGAAGGGAAATGTTATAAAAGCATTGATCGAGCCCTAGATTAAGCATAAGAACAGCTTACTAAAACAGCAGAAGATCATTCCAATATAATAAAATAACAGTAGAATAATACAATAAAACCGAAGTAATTGATTAAAAAGAGCAGTGAAACCCGGCATATGAAAGCATGAGATAAATCTGCCTGACTTCGAAAAGCGCATTGAACAAGAGGAAACAAAATGCAAAACAATCATAAGTTTTTTGCCAATACTTCATGCAAATATTATCCGTGTCATTCATATAATACGGAAAAAAAGGACTTTAACTGCTTATTTTGTTATTGTCCGCTGATAGGATATGAGAAATGTCCGGGAAATCCGAAATTTTTTGAAACAAAAAGCGGAAAGGTTATTAAGGATTGTTCTGATTGTGTTTTTCCTCATGT